>JAPUDW010000331.1:0-323 GCA_027492915.1 Bacteroidota bacterium
ATTTTGTTGCCGTGGCATCTGTTCGATTGGCTCAAGCATGATCGCAAAACGCTGGCGAAATGGGTGCTCTCAACCGGAATACTATGGGGGCTGCCGCTGTTGTGGCGACCGGATTGGATACAAACATGGCTCGTTGGGCGCGGTGGCGATGCGAACCTGATTTACTCCGCCAGCGTGTCAACTGGTTTGTTTAGTATCCTGCGCCCATTGGGGTTGCCGCTGGTTTCACCGTATTCCAGCAGCGTTTTGGTGAGCTTCTCCATTTTAGCCGTAATTGCAGCCGTCATTTTTATTGTTGGGCAGCTTCAACCCTCAAAAGAACT
>JAPUDW010000331.1:333-7860 GCA_027492915.1 Bacteroidota bacterium
AGCGTGCGCAGCCGTAGCCAATCCTTTGGGTCTCCTTTATACCCAAATGACCTTGATGGGAACCGCTCCGGCTTGGTTGCTGGTGCCGGTCAATTTGGTATCGGTCGGTTTAGCACTGGCGAGCGGCAATTTTGTGCCGTGTTTGGCAGTCCCAATCTCTGTAATCGCGTGGCACTTATGGAAGCAGCGCCAGTCTGCCATCGCCACAGCAAAGGCTGTGCCTGTAGCTTAAATAGTCTTTTGAAAAGAAGCATTTTGGGGAAACCTGCTGCTTATCCCTCTAATTATTCCCTTCTATCTTAGAAAGAGACATAAGATAGAGGTGTTAGGGGGAGGTTTCCTAACCGTATTCTAACCGCTCAATTGCCGCCGTTAAGCCGCTGTGTTAATATTCTGTAACGGGGTCATCGGGGGAATTAGATAAGAGGTTATTATGCGGCGACGTTCGCTCATTATGTTTGTTTTGCTGAATGTTTTGATTACGGCAGCAGTTATTTTTGCGGTCACTCAGTTTCTGAATTCGAACGCGCCGCCGCCCAGCACGAGTCAGCTTGTTATTACCGTTCCCATTTTGGTGACTGCCACCACCGATCCGAATGCCGAGCCTGCGATCAAGATTGTGACCGCTACACCGCAGCCCGGTACGGTGATTTTGCCGACAGGCATCCTGACCACACCCGGTACTGCATCCGTCGAGTCTGTGGGTACCATTGACGCCAACGCGCAGGCAATTAGCCCCATTGATTCGCAGTCAGTCGGCGGCGTGGCAACCGTACTCCCCGAAAATTGTATCGTGCATACTCTTGTCGATGGTGACACGCCATTTGCCGTTGCCGAACAGTATGGCGGCGACCCCTTCCGCCTGATGGAGGTCAACGGGCTGAATGATGAAACGGCTTCGCTCCTGCAAATTGGGGATACCCTGATAGTTCCGCTAGAAGGTTGCCCGCTGACCGGCCCTGTGACGACACCCGTACCCACGTTGGAAGATACCTCCGATGCGACGGTTGAAGTAACCGCCGAAGCGACCGAAGAATTGGTAACGTCAACCCCGACCCTGCGCCCGACACTGACTTTGCCACCGACCGCCACAAACGCGATGGTGGAAATCGCCGAAGTGGTCGGCGTGGGACAAATCGCTTCCGAAGGAATTACAATCCGCAATAACGGTAACAACGTCAATCTGCAAGGCTGGACGATTGAAACATCGGGTGGGAATGTCTACACCTTCACCGAACGTATTCTGTTCTCGAATGGTCTCGTGACGGTTTACAGCCGCGTAGGGCAGGATACCGCAATTGCGTTATTCTGGAACCGCACCCAACCCGGTTTCCAACCCGGCGATGTGGTCACGCTGAAAGACAACACCGGTAAAGTGCAAGGAAGCTTCCGCTTACCTGCACCCGTTACCTTACCTTAACCAGCCGTTTATAGCTTTTCTATAAGAAACCCTTCGTTTAACCTCGATTGAACGAAGGGTTTCTTTTTTTCTAATGCACCTCAATAGCACCTGATTGAGAAAAATGGTACAATTGCTTTCATAGTCACATTTCTGCTTAAGTTTCATCGGAGAGATAGACATGAAACAGTGGGAAACGGCGATTGATGTTGCAATTCGCAAAGCAATGGAAGCTGGCGAGTTTAATAATCTTCCGGGCGAAGGTCAGCCCATCGATTTGAGCGCAGATGCCAACGTCCCCTCCGATATGCAGCTTGCCTATAAAATTATGCGCGAAAACGGTATTGCACCCGATTGGATTGTGCAGGGGAAGGCACTCACAGCGAAAACCGAGTCATGGCAGTCACGCTTGACCAACGCCCACAAAAGCTACCGCACCAGCCAGAATATCGAAGCGTGGTTAACGACCCGCGAGAAATTAGCGTTGGATGCCGAGAAGCTGAATAAGGAGATTGTTTCCTTTAACCTCAAACTGCCGCCCGGTTTGGCACATCGCCCATTGATTAACTTTCAAAAAGCGATAGAACGGCTGTCTTCAGGTTAACGGCATAATACGCGGAGAATCAATAAAGGCGAGGGAATGGCCTCGCCTGTCAATCGCAATCAGAAATTATACGTTGGTATCGTCAGTCGGCTTGTCTTTCTTGCCGCCTTCTTCCATACCTTTGCGGAAATTGGCTACAGCGCTGCCGAGTTCGCCGCCAATACGACCAACGCGACCGACACCGAACAGCAAGATAACAATCACCAGAATGATGATGAGTTCTGTTGGTCCAAAGTTCACAGTAGATGCTCCTCTCGTAATTCACTATTCATTATTATAACACCGTTGATGCTCAGTGGGGGTAGCCTCCATGAGCTGTTTCTCATTATTGCTTTGCGATAATGGTTCATTTTTCTCGTAAATAGGCGTTTTAGAAGTATTTTGAATGCGGATGTATGTAAAGAGAATCCATAATTCTCAGATGCAGATATAACAGTATAGGATTATTCGCACCTGCGAGATCAACCGCATTTTACCTTCAGATTTTTTGAATACCTTTTACTATCTAAAGTTTGAATATTCGAACGTATTTTTATTGACTCTGATTGAATATTTGTTCTATAATGGTGTAGGTAGTGGTCATCTGGTAAGTGATGTAAGTCGAAACTCAACAACAATTGAATTCATAATGTAGGGGCTGGATTTTTCCAGCCCGCGTTACCAACACACGCTCACCATTTACTTCGTAATCACCACCATAAGACTAATAGTTCACAGGATGCCGAGAGATGCTGATATTTGCGCCTTATTAAGGAGAATATTCGGAATCGTCAGAAAAAGTGATTCCGAATCTGACGAATTTTTCGAATTATTAGGATGTACTGAAATCGGCTGATCAAAAACTTAAAATTTGCAACTTTTGCACAGCGGTGGCATCAGGGGAGTAATTCGCCGCTTTTGTGCCATTTCAGCGCTACTTGCCGGGCTTCCCGCCGACACAAAATGTCAATTCAGCGGTTTGCTCTCTCACCATCGCCGGTCAATTCGGCAGAAGTATTGCAATGTGTGCAGTAAATGCCACAACAATTGCAATACTTATTCCATATTTAGACGTTAGAATTCGTCACTCTGAACTGTCTAAACCGGAACTTAGCATTTTTGGCTTCTGGGCTATTGCCCCACATGAACGGAAATGCTAGACTCTAGATGCAGAATGGTTGGAGGCAATCACAGTGCCAAAACAAGCACTATATCTCAAATGGCGACCGATGTCCTTCGAGGACATGATCGGTCAAGAACATATCACCCGCACCCTGCGGAATTCACTGAAAACAGGGCGCATCCGTCATGCTTACCTCTTTAGCGGCCCGCGTGGGACAGGTAAAACCACCTCGGCGCGTTTGTTGGCGAAAGCGATCAACTGCCAGAGTACTGATCCCGACAGGCGACCATGTAATGAATGCGCCGCGTGTATCGCCGTCAACGAAGGCCGCTATCTTGACCTGATCGAAATCGACGCGGCAACTCATACCGGCGTCGATGATGTGCGTGACCTACGCGACAAAATTGCTTTCGCACCCGGTGAAGGCCAGTATAAGGTCTATATCATCGACGAAGTTCACCGTTTCACCGGTAACGCCTTCGATGCACTCTTAAAAACATTAGAAGAACCCCCTGCTCACGCCATCTTTATCTTAGCGACAACCGAAATTGATAAGGTTCCGCAAACCATCAAGAGCCGTTGTTTACCGTTTGAGTTCCGGCTGTTTACGGTGCAAGAAGTGGCTGATCGCCTACAATCGATTGCCGAAACCGAAGGTCTAAATATCGAACGTCCTGCCCTTGAACTGGTTGCACGACAGGGTACTGGCAGTATGCGTGACAGCATTAGCCTGTTGGATCAAATTGTATCTGACCCTGATGAAGTCATTACGCTTGACATCGTAGAGCGTATCCTCGGAACGGCCAGCCTCGGTGCTGTCAAAGATTTGGTGAATGCTCTAGTTGATGAGGATGCCGCTGGCGGTTTACATGTCATTGCCGCAGCCGTTGATGCTGGTTCCGATCCCCGACAATTTGGTGAACAGGTGGTCGAACACTTACGCGCGGTTCTCCTGACTCAGACGGCAAGCGCGGATTTGGTCGATGCGTCTGCTGATGAGCGCGAAGTGTTTCAGGATCAGTCGGTGTTGATTGATCGTGGTCGGTTGTTAACAGCGATCAAATGCTTTAATGATGCAGTGAATAATTATAAAGGGGGCTGGCAGCCGCAGCTTACGCTGGAACTTGCATTACTCGAAAGCCTCAAACGGCAAGAAGTCATGGTCGATATGAGTGCGGCCTATGCCCAACCAGCTTATATGCCTCCGCCGCAGACCGCTGCCCAAGCTGCCCCACCTCCAGCCGAGGTCATGCCGGCTGGCGCTCCCCCTGTGGTCGAACCGGCGATCATCCGCGAGAAGTGGAATATTTCGCTAAAGGCTTTGTATCGCTACAGCAAAAATGGGCCGGATTTGATGCAGTATTTCCGTGTCGTTCGCGTAGACGGCAACACGGTCTTTCTAGGTACCAACAATCCGTTGTACTATGACAAGCTGCAAGTGCCTGAAAAGATTCAGGTTTTGGAGCGAGTCTTTTACGAAGTCCATCGGGTACGGTTGCATGTACGGGTCGTGATGACCGAAGGTGATGATACAGCGCCTGAACATGCAACGGCTGAACTTGGCTTCGATCCGAATGACCCGCTGCTTTCCGAAGGAGCACAGTTGGGCGCGAAGATCACACCAGTTGATAAACGGAAATAGCATTTTCTTGAAGAGCGTAACCTATCACGCTCATATTCAACGAGTAAGTAAGAGGAGCATAAAATGGCAAAAGGTAAACGGGGCGGCTTTGGTGGCGGGATGCCCGGCGGTATGGCAGGTGGCATGGGCGGCATGATGAAGCAGATTCAGAAGATGCAAGAAGATATGGTCTCTGCGCAGGAAGCCCTCGAAAAAGAAACTGTCGAGGTATCGGTCGGTGGTGGTGCGGTCAAAATTGTGATTAGCGGTCACCAGCGTGTACAGGCCATCACCATTAATAAGGAACTCATTGACCTTGAGGACGAAGAATGGCTGGCCGATTTACAAGAGTTGGTGATGCTGGGCGTAAATCAGGCGATTGAGCAAAGCCAGGAGATGTCGGCCCGCCGCATGGAAGGTATCACTGGTGGATTGGGCGATAACCCCCTGCTCAGTGGCTTGCTGGGCGGTTAATACCGTCACAGGCTCAAGGCACTATTGCAAATAGATGGCTGTAAACTAATGAAAAGGGCAGATCAAGTCTGCCCTTTGATTTATATCGCCGTTTAAAACAGGTGATTGTGCCTGAGTAAAGTGTTGCTTCTTGAAAACCCACTTCAAAGGTTTGAATGCGCTGCGTTTTTATGCCGCAGTTTCAGTCGTTGTTCACCACATTATGTATAATCCGCGCGTTTGGTATGGACTGCCGGAGCTGCCCGATACAGTAGGGCGTTTATTTTTGAATGGCACCGATGCCGTTCACCTCTTTTTTGTCCTCAGTGGTTTTCTGATTACCTATCTGATGCTGGTTGAGCGGGAGCGAACAGGAACCGTTTCAGTCAAGAAGTTCTATGCTCGACGCGTGTTGCGGATATGGCCTTTGTACTATGCCCTCATTCTTATTACGGCTCTGGTGCTGCCTATTCTCATCGCCAATTTCAAGAACCCGATGGCAACACCTTTACTAGCGTTTTTATTACTCATATTTCAGGGAAACATTGCCTTCATTCTCTACTATCCATTTCCTCCTTTAGAGCATCTGTGGTCAATTGCTATTGAGGAACAGTTCTACCTATTTATTCCGCATGTTGGTAAATCAGGCGCGAACTTGGCGAAATTTTTTGTGGCCGTCATCGTGTTTTGGTGGTTGTTGATGGCGATCATGGCTTGGCTGAGGCCAGATGATTTTTTCACCATTTTGATCACCTACATGCGTTACGACTGTATCGCGATTGGCGGTTTGTTCGCCTGTGCCTACTATTTTAAGTCTCCGTTCCTGAAGTGGCTGTATCATCCTTTAGTAGGCGGCCTATCGATTATTGTGACTGTTATAGCGGCTGTGTTTTTTCAAGAAACACTGGGAATACCCTATACCGTATTCACAGCGATATGCTTTGGAATACTGATACTGAATCTGGCGACCAATGAACGCTTTGTGCTGAAGCTCGACCATCCGTGGTTAGAAGAAGCCGGTAATCTATCATATGGAATTTACATGCTGCACCCGTTAGTGCTCTTGATTTTCTTGCATTTTACACACGAACAAATGAGCGAATCTCTATACCAATTTGCGATTTATCCGATTATAATCGTCGCTACGATTGGCCTATCGTGGCTGTCGTATCGGTATTTCGAAACACCTTTCCTTCGTCTAAAAGATACTTTCAAGGTTGCGAGATGACCAAAGCAATTCCTGAACCAGTTACTAAATTGATTGATGCCTTTTCGCGTTTGCCCGGTATCGGCCCAAAGTCGGCTTCGCGGTTGACGTTTTACCTGCTGCGCTCGCCAGATGAAATGACACTCAAATTGGCAGATGCGCTAACCAACCTCAAGAGCCAGATCAAATTTTGCTCGACCTGTTTCAATATTACGATTGATGACCCCTGTCCAATTTGTAACGATCCGCGCCGTGACCAGCATGTCATCGCCGTTGTAGAAGAACCTCTAGATGTAACTGCATTGGAACGCACAGGTGCCTATGACGGTGTCTATCATGTTCTGCATGGGGCGATTTCACCGGTTAACGGCATTGGACCAGACGATTTGAAAATTCGCGAATTGGTTAAGCGAGTCGAAAAAGGAGACGCAGTTGAAGTTGTGGTTGCAACCAATCCGGGGCAGGAGGGTGATGCAACTGCCTTCTATATACAAAAAGAGTTGAAGCCTCGTGGTGTGAAAATTACCCGTTTGGCGCGCGGGCTGCCCGTCGGTGGCGATATCGAGTATGTTGACTCTGTAACGTTGAGTCGCGCATTACAGGGCAGAAGTGAACTGTAATGTAGCAAATTCTCGGTCAAATAAGGGAATTGGTGGCAATTTTCACAAGTCGCCCTTGACGATACCCCTCCCGTGTCATATAGTAACGCCCGTTCACAAGAACGACCAACTTAACAAGGTAATGCCGGACAGTCCGGGAACGCAAACCGGACTGTTTTTGTCCCTAAACACCAATTATGAAAAATTGGTTTCAAAAGAGTTTGAAATCAGTTTGAAAAAAGGTGTTGACAGACAAAAAACGACATGATATAGTTTACCTCCCGCAGCAAAACGCAATTTAACAGTTGTGACTAGCCAATTCAGGAAACTAAATTGACTAGTGTGGAGCGTCAAGTGATGGTGATACAGGGTTGTGCAAAATATCCCAAGTATCCCAAACGAGTTTGTAGGAAATTACAAAAACGACTTGACGAACACGAAAGCGGGATGTAGACTTAACACAACCTTAACGCACAGCAATGTGCGTGACGCAACTTAACAACAGAAGAGTGAGATGGAAGAAACGCAGTCGATTGGGACTG
>JAPUDW010000332.1 GCA_027492915.1 Bacteroidota bacterium
GAGGACGACAGGATATAACCATTCGGGGCGCAGGAAGAAGCTGTAGGTGGGGTCGATGGTTGGGCCAAGGTCTTCCCATTCGGTGGTGCCGAACTGGAACAGGATGGTGGCTGCGAGGCACAGGAGAATGATCGCCAATACTTCGTTGAGGTTGAGGCTGCCCCAATAGCGCCAAGGACGACGTTCGACCAGCGACATCTGGATGCTGCTGCCGACGAGCATTACGGCGAGCAAGCCGAGGCCGAGCAGCAGGTGGGGCAAACTCCACGCGGTAATATCCAAGCCAAAGATTTGGTGCCACATGGGGTCGAGCGGGGCGGTGATGATCTGGAAGCCAGCGGCGAGGGTGAGCAAGCCGATGAGCGGCTCGGCGCGGAAACGCTGGCGAAGGGTGCCTTTGCCACGCTGCATGATGAGGAACATGCCGCCGAGGGCGAAAACGGCGTTGATGCCCATGCCGACATAAAGCAGGATGTGAGGCCGCCAGAAGAAATCATCGACAACGGCACCAACCCCATAAAGGCGATGCCAGAGTTCATCCCAGAACAGGCCAATGGTGATGCAAGCAGCGGCGATGATCGCGCCTGTGCCGACCAAATGGCGGATCGTGGGCGATGGATTGGCGACTTTGAAGGCTTTTTGCTCACGAGCAGTCAAGGGACTGAGGTAGAAGTGGTAGATCAGAAAGCCGAAAAACAAGACGATGGCGACCAAAAAGGCCAAACCTAGGATGAGTGTGCCTACGCTTACATCAGGGGGAAAGCCGCCCCAGTAGGCGAGGAGAAGTAATAGAGCGGAGACTGATAGCGCGACAATGCGGATTTGGTGACGCTGCCAGAAGTCAGAAAGTGTACGCATATGCGCTCCCTGAAGGTGCATTGAATGGTGTGTTAAGCAAGCGTGGTAAGCTGCACAACAGCCTATGCATAGTATAGGGTGAGTGGTTGTCAGCGGATAGTACTACTTAGGCATACGCCACATAGGGTTAATTGCCCAGCCCAACTCCTGTCGGCATATTCACCACGGTATCGAGAATGAGTTGATAGGATGAAGGCTGGATTGCGGCTGGCCCCTTCAGTGGATTTTCCATCAGGGATGTAAAGTAGATGACGACAGCGACCAGCATGGCGTAGCAAATGATAAGCATGATGTGCAGGCGAACGTTCGGCACGTAGAAAAAGTAAGTGACGAAGATGGTTAGCACGGCGCCACCGAGGATGATGATCCATAGGATAGAGGGTAAGGCCGTATCGACAAAATCAATGCGCTGGCGGCGGAAGGTGATAAAGGTGTTGTATTGACCGAAGGCTTCTTCGTGGATGATTTTTTGACCTTCAGTCACAGGTTCAAATTGGAGCAATTGATCTTGAAAGCGATTAATGATTTCCACACTACCAGCGAGGACTTGACCCTGCTTTTGGGCGGGCCATGTTTGGTTAATGACGAAGATGAGATAGGCTTCTAGATCGGCACGGAGTTCGTCCCGCAGCGGTTGAGGGTAGCCGCCAACATCGCGATACAACGCACCGACTGAAGCGGCTTCGGCGGAAATGATTTCGACAGCGCGGGTGTAATTTTCCCAATTGGCGACGGTGATGAGACCGAGGGCGATGCCGTAGAAGGCGGCGATGGCTCCGGCGTAGAACTGCACCGTATCGTCGGTTTCATCTGAGATACCGAACAGGTGACGGATATAGACGCGGGTGAAAACTAAGCCGCCAACCGCGAGGCTGACTGTTACAGCTATGACGATCAACAGCGAAACGGCGATGGGCAGATCATTTAAAAGCTGCATGGTTAAGCTTTCAGGCTAGACTCCGAATACTTCAACTAAGCAACAGCATTGAATTTCACGGACGCCGCACGCTGCGTCCCTACGACATGTGTCCAGTTTGTGAGGTCAAGCCGTTTTTCGCAACGATTGTTTGATTTAACTAATGGCATCCTTGGTTTTGACTTCGTTGACGATGCGCCAGATGTTCAGCGGATTGGTGTTTTTGAGCGCATCGGGCAATAGAGCATCCGGCGTGTTCTGGAAGGCGACCGGACGCATGAAGCGCTGGATGGCGGTGTAGCCAACAGAAGTGGTGGACGAGGCAGTTGTGGCGGGATAGGGGCCACCGTGCATCTGGGCATGAACGACTTCGACACCGGTTGGGAAGCCGTTCCATAAGAGGCGTCCAACTTTTTCACGCAAGACATCGACATAGGCTTGAGCAGTGTCAAGGTCAGCGGGTTCGGCGTGGATTGTAGCGGTTAAGTTCCCGTGCAAAGATTGTAATGCGGTGACTAATTCATCGGATGATGAGCATACCACGAACAAAGTCACAGGGCCGAAGTGTTCGGTTTGCAGCGCGGGGTCGGCGATAAAATCCGTCCCCTTTGTTTGCAGGACAGTATTGGCGTAGGCGAAAGAGTCGCCATCGACTACATAGCCACCTGTCAGGGTATGGATGGCAGGGCGAGCCTGTGTTGCTGCAACGGCGTGTTCTAAACCACTTTCGATCTGCTCGTTGAGCAAGACACCAGCGGGACGAGCAGCCATTTTGTCACGATAATTTTGAATGAACGACTGTGTTTCGGCACTATCTTGCACAAAGACAATACCGGGGTTGGTGCAGAACTGGCCTGAACCCATCGTCGCAGAGCCAGCCAAACCTTCGGCAAGGGCTTCGGCACGGGCGGTGATGGCGGCGGGAAGGATGACCACCGGATTGATACTGCCCATCTCGGCATAAACCGGAATGGGGTGGGGACGTTGGGCGGCGGTATCGTAGATGGCTCGACCACCACGCAGCGAACCGGTAAAGCCAACTGCTTGCAAAAGCGGATGCTGCACGAGTAACTGACCAACTTCGACGGTTGCGCCTTGTAACAGCGAGAACCATCCGGCAGGAAACCCTGTTGCGGTGATGGCGCGGTTAATGGCTAGGGCAAAGAGTTCAGAAGTGGCGGGATGACCGGGGTGACCTTTGACGACGACCGGATTTCCGGCTGCCCATGCTGACGCGGTATCTCCACCGGCGGCGGCAAAGGCAAAGGGGAAATTGCTGGCGCTGAACACGGCGACTGGCCCGATGGCAAAGCGCATCCGGCGGATGTCGGGGCGCGGGGCTGGCTGACGGTCGGGCAAGGCGGTGTCGATGATGGCTTCGACATAGGTGCCTTCGCGCAGCAATTTGGCAAAGCCCTGTAATTGGCCGATGGTGCGTCCACGTTCACCCGTGAGGCGCGGCAGACCGAGACCGGTTTCCATATCGGCTGTTTGAAGCAATTCGTCGCCGAGAGCGATGATTTCGGCAGCGGCGGTGTCGAGAAAGTCGGCAAGGCGAGCAGCAGAGAAGTTGCGCGATTGCTCGAAGGCATCAGCAGCGGCAGTCACGGCAGCGTGGATTTCTTCAGTGGTGGCGTTGTGGAACGCAACACTGCCAGCTTGTTTATTACGCGGGTTGACGCTGGTAAAGGTCGTGGCGCCAAGTTGGCTGGGTTCACCGGCGATAAAGTTGCTACCTGTAAAGTTGGTCATGGCAACCTCCATTTGTTATTCATAAATAAATGATGCACTTTTGGGTCAAGTTCAGACGGTGGCTATAATACACCAAATGATTAGTGTTCAAAAATGTAACTCATTATTACGGAGATATGAATATGAATTTGGCAGGCAAAGTGGCATTGGTGACCGGCGGATTAGGCGACCTTGGCAACGAAATGGCGCTGCATCTGGCGTTGGAAGGGGTGACGGTAGCGCTGTGGGATATTCGGAGTAAGGCAGAGGCAAAGGAACGGGTGCAGCGGGTGGCGTATGCAGGAGGCAAGGTGCTGTACCAGAAGGTGGATATTGCCAACCGGAAACAGGTAGACGCGGCGGTTCAGGATTTGGTGGCTGAACTGGGTGGGTTGGATATTGTGTGCGCGAATGCGGGAATTGTGGAAGCGATGCCGTTCCTTGATATACCGCAGGACAATTGGCAGAAGCATGTGGATGTGAACCTGACGGGGACATTCAATGTGGGACAGGCAACGGCGCGGCAGATGGTGAAGACCGGAACTGAGGGGCGAATTATCGTAACGAGCAGTTGGGTTGCGGATATTCCGTGGCCTGAGAATACGGCTTATAACACGACCAAGGCCGGTGTGAATATGCTGATGAAGCAGATGGCGCGGGAATTGGCGCAGTATGGCATACGAGTGAACGCCGTTGCACCGGGGATTGTAAAAGCAGGGTTGGCGGGTAAGCAGTTAGAGAAAGAACCGCAGTATGCAGCGCGGGTATCGAAGGTGATTCCATTGGGCGAACCGGGGACACCAACCGAAATTGCACAGGCGGTGGTGTACTTGGCGGGGCCGATGACCGCGTACATGACAGGCTCGGTGCTGCTGTTGGACGGGGGTTGTTCGTTGTTCCAATTCGACGGTTGAAGGCGGGGAAAACGAATCGCCAAGAGCGCCAAGATAAAGGCAGAGGAAGAAGAGAAGATATTGAACCGCAGAGACGCGGAGGACGCAGAGGAATACGGAGAGATTTAACCACAGAGGCACAGAGTACACAGAGAAAGTAGAGGGAGAGATGAGCAGATTACGGATGGGGGTGATCGGGTGCGGGGCGATAGGGCAGTTGGCACATATTCCGTATTTGAATCGCTACGACGAGAAGTTTGAGTTGGTAGCACTTTCGGATGTACATCAGCCGACATTGGATGCGGTGGGTGAGCATTACCATGTGGCGGGTCGGCATACCGATTGGCGCGAGTTGGTGGCGAGGCCGGACGTGGACGCGGTGGTGATTTGCCACAACGGGTCGCATCATGATACGGCAATCGGGGCGCTGCAAGCCGGTAAGCATGTGTTTGTAGAGAAGCCGTTGGCGTGGAATGTGCGCGAGGCAAAGGAAGTGGCGGCGGTGGCAAACACGTCGGGTAAGGTGTTGCAGATGGGTTACCACAAGCTGCATGATCCGGCGTTTGCGGTGGCGAAGGAACATCTTCAGCAGATGGAGGATGTTGGCTTCGGGCGGATTACGGTGCTGCATCCGGCGAATGAGTTGGGGTTGTCACCACATCGTATCCGGCGAGGGAATGGGGTGTACCAAGAGGGGCATGTGGATACGGGGACATGGGGACAGCAGGTCAGCGGGCAACTGGCAGGTGGGGCGGGTGGCGACCTAGAAGCAGCGGTGGACGAGGCGCTGGGTGCGCGAAAGGGTGATAAGGTACTGCGATTGGCCTATGGGCAGTTGAACGGCAGCATTATTCACCAGATTTATACGCTGTACGGGTTTTTGGGTGCGCCAAGCCGTGTGGTGAACGCGAGTGTGTGGCGGGACGGGTTGTCGATTCATGTACTGATTGCATACCCGAATGAGCTGCGGGTGTCGTTGGATTGGCACTTCTTACAGGACTTAAAAGATTATCGCGAAGAATATGCATTTTTTTGGGAATGATACGCGGGTGACGATGCAGCTACCAAGTCCGTACTTCTTGAATTTTCCATCGCCAGTCATTGTGCAGGGGCATGAGGGCGAAACGGCGTGGGAGAAGCGGATTGTGGTGAACTACGAGGAAGCGTTTGCGAACGAACTGCTGGCGTTTTACGACAATGTGCAGGCGGGACGGAAACCAATGTTGTGTTCGGTGGATGATGCGGTGGCACATGCGGAATTTGTGCAGCAGGTGATTGAGAAGGCGGAAGGATAGGATAATACCTTTACCACAAAGGCACAAAGAACCCAGAGGAAAAGCAGAGGAGAGGATTGAACCGCCAAGCCGCCAAGATAAAGGCGGAGAAGAATTAACCACAGAGGCACAGAGGATACAGAGAAAGGCAAGAGGATTATGACGGTAAGGGTTGGGGTGGTGGGTACGAGCTGGTGGGCGGATGCCATGTATTATCCGGCGTTGAAGGCACATCCACAGGCCGAGTTGGTGGCGATATGTGGGCGGAATGAGACCAAGGCGCGGGAGGTGGCGGCACAGTGGGGCATTCCACAGGTGTATACCGACTATAACGCGATGATCGACAGCGGTGAGATTGACGCAGTGATTGTTTCGACGAGCAACGAGACGCATAAGCCGATTACGTTGAAGGCGGCTGCGGCAGGGCTGCATGTGCTGTGTGAGAAGCCGTTAGGGTTGAACTATGCCGAAGCGTTGGCGATGACGGAGGCGGTGGAGGGGAAAGGGTTGAAGAACCTGACACCGTTTACTTACAGCTACATGCCAACGGCACGGTACATCAAGGAATTGATTGACAGCGGTTACATCGGGCAGCCGTACAGTTTGAACCTGCGATACTATGCGGGTTACGGACGGAACGGCGATTATATGTGGCGATTTGACCAATCGAAGGGCGGGGCGGGGGCAGTTGGGGATATTGGTTCACATTTTTTGTATTTGGCAACACTATTTTATGGCGAGATTGAGGGCTTGTACTGCCAGCTTGGGTTTACGGTGAAGCGACCGGATGTGGATGGCGATGGTAAGGCGTATCCGGTGGCGGATGACCAAGCGGTGGTGACGCTGCAATTTAAGAACGGGGCGCAGGGCGTAATCCAAGTGACGACCTTAGCATATGACGCAACACCGTTCGGGCAAACACATCACTTCGATTTTCATGGGTCGGGTGGGACGTTATACAGCTTTACGGATTGGGATACGGTGCAGCAGGTGAAGGGGGCGAAGGTTGGCGAGGGTGTGCCGAAAGAGCTGTCGATACCGGAGCATATTTGGAACGGGATGCGGCATGATACCGTACACAACACGTATAAGGATACCTTTAGGACACAAGATTTTATGGCGCGGCAGTTCGTGACGGGGATTGTGGAGGACAAGGAAGTGCGTCCGAATTTCCGTGATGGATTGATGATTCAGCGGTTAATTGACGCGGCGGTGAAGAGTAATGCGGAAAAACGGTGGGTCAGCATTAGCGAAATAGGCTAGTACCGAGAAAAATGCCAGTTGTTGCGTTGAATGATGGGTGAGAAGTGGAGTCGTAATGATGCGGTTAGCGGGAAAAGTGGCATTGGTGACCGGAGCGGCAAGGGGCATCGGCAGGGGGATTGCGATGCGGTTTGCGGCGGAAGGGGCGAAGGTCGGTGTGGTGGATTTGCATGAGTCGGCTTGCCAAGCGGTGGTGGACGAGATTGCGGCGGCAGGCGGCGAGGCGTTGGCGCTGGGCGTGGACATCAGCGACGAGGCGAGGGCGATGTGGGCAGTGGAGCAGGTGCAGAAGCAGTTTGGGACGGTGACGGTGCTGGTGAATAATGCGGCGGTGATGCCAGCGGGTAAGGTTCATGAAACGGCTGTGGCGGATTTTGACCGGTGCGTGGCGGTGAATTTGCGCGGGGCGTTTGTGATGAGCAAGGCTGTGATACCGGGGATGCTGGCAGCGGGTAAGGGCAGCATCATCCATATGTCGAGCATTACAGGGACATTGGGCTTGCCGGGATTGGCAGCGTATTCGATGACGAAGGCGGGGTTAGCCGGTTTGGCGAGAGCGATGTCTACCGATTATGCACGGCAGGGTATACGGGTGAACAGTGTGGCACCGGGGACGATTGATTCACCGATGCTGCACGACTTTTTGGCAGCACAGCAAAATCCAGAACCACTACGGCAGCAGTTTGACGGTATGCATCCGATTGGGCGGGTGGGGCAGATTGACGAGGTGGCGAGTGTGTTTGTGTTTTTGGCATCGGACGAAGCGAGTTTTGTGACCGGAGCGAATTATTCGGTGGACGGTGGGTTGAGCGTGAAGGGTGAACAGCCACAGGATTGAAAAGTCGATAGTCTTTAGTCAGCAGTTATGCTAGATAGGTTGAGAAAAAAGGAGCCTCTGGGTAAGGTTGAAAG
>JAPUDW010000333.1 GCA_027492915.1 Bacteroidota bacterium
ATAAGCTGCGTCCATCACCTCGGTCGGGAAATAACGCCAGTCAGTATCCAGCGATAACGGTTTCACGTTTAATCTCCATATGAACAGCGGTAAGTTGCCCCTTACCCACCCTCACTCCTCAATAAACCAATCAGCACAGGGTAATAACAGTACGCAGTGCATTTGTGCGCAATCACAGTGCTGAGCATGACAGTGATTTTTTCGCACGGCTCCTCGCGCGAAACAGCCGGCTTTCACCGGATTGCCAACTTTCCCGGTTGGCGCGGGTTGTGCTCGCCTCAGCCGATTGAGAAGCTACCTGCTTACCGTGTTCATAGTCACAACTTGCTAAAGTAATTCAACGTTCCAATTAAGCGCTTGAATTTCTGAGTCCAGTTCACGATAGCGTCGTGAGAGGTCATCCTTACGTTTTTGCAGGTCGGCAATCGACACAGTACTCACATATTTGATCTCGGTTCGCTGGTATCGGTGGGTGGGGTTTGCCGCCGCTGTCATCAGCGATTCGACAAGCCCACGTTCCAGCGTAAGCGTATCCCGCACCGCCAGCGCGTCCGTGACTGTTAAACCCTGTTGAAAGGGTGTTGAGGAATTAGTTCGGTTGATGCGGCTCACAATCTCGGTATACTGCGCCAAAAGCTGGCTGCCCTCGGCCAGTAATTCCTGCGGATCTTCCGGCGGACGTTCGCCTTCTGGGGTTTGTGCGCTGCGGATCAGCCGTTCACGCAGTTGTGCAATACGCTTCAGCAAATCCGCCCGCAAAATAAGAGCTTCAGCAAGTTTCATGAATTATCCTCGCAATCGTAGACCCGCATTATAGTGAAAAACCGGAATCAAAAAAGGATGAGACCCTTGCCCCATCCCTTTCCTCATTGCTAGCTCATCACCTATTATTTCTTGCTGAACAAGCCAACACGGTTGCCTTCGGTATCCGTCATAATACCAATCAGGCCGACTCCAATATCGGTATTAGGCACCAAGACTTTACCGCCCGCCGCCTCGACACGGCCAAGAACCGTATCCAATTCCCCATCGGCGTTCAGGTAAATCCGTGAACCGGTGGTCGAGGGCTTATTGTCGCTATCCAGCACCACGGCACCGCTGATAAACCCCGATGCGCTGCGTTCAAAAATGCCATGCGGCACGCCGTCGAAATTTTCGCGCTTCAGTTCAATGTCGAAAATGGTGTTGTAAAACTTGACGGCGCGTTCCATATCGGTGGCAGGGATTTCAAACCAGCTAATTGTGTGTTTCATTTAGATTGTCTCCTGTTTATATCGCTATTGCTTGGCGTTTGCTACTTACAAATACAGGATAAAATACGCGAGTGACACCATTATGTCAGCAGCAAAAAAGTGACTCTAAAGTTGGTAGATTCAAACCAGAATCGCTTGACTCAATCAGGATAAATATCCTATAACCAGAGTGGTAATGGTCAACTAGTAAGTGATGCTTGTACTTTCAAATAAATAATGGGTTCACATTGTAGGGATGAGGCGTGCCTCATCCGCGTGTCAATTTCACACCCATCACTTACTATGTTCCAACGGTGTCGTACAGCAAATTGGCAAAAAAATGACCTTTGCTATTGCCGACGCTTGTCGTGCTGCCAAATTTGCCATATGTCGCCGCCGACTTCGACGACAACTGAGGAGAAATCATCGTTAGACGAGCGACATTTACGCCATTTCCGACATAAAATTCCTGATATTCTCTTCATTTCTTGGCATTTTGACGATTCGTATTGGAGCTAAAAGCAGCCTTCAAAATGAAGAATATGAAGGAATTTGCGCATTTTCGGCAAATCGCTCACTCACATCTGCCATGAATTCGCTTGTGGAATTTGCGGTTTTTGCGACTTTAGGAGTTTTTGGGCCTTATTTTGCGAATCAAAAGGGCGACTTTGCCGCCCTTTTCATCCGTCAGAATAATCGTTAGTTTGCGGGTGTAAATTCCATCTGGAAAATACAGTTTGTCCCATTTTCCAATGAGTAGCTGTACATACCCATCAAACTGCCATTGTCCTCGCGGCTGAAAATGCCCATGTAAACGACACTATTATCCGGGTTCAGCGTGGTATACATGTACTGCTCAGCAAGCTGCATCAGCGGGTACTGGATACCATCGCTCTCTAGTGTAAAATCCGCCCCACTGCCGCTTAAAGTAGCGTTCGCAAAGCTGGGGATTTGTGGAAGCAAGTTTTCTGGGCAGGTCAAACCCGCCATCGCTTCCATACTGCCGCTAAAGTTACCAGCGACCAGCGCGAAACCCTCCCCTGCGTCACTACTGGAGGACGAACCCGTATCGCCACCTGCCGACGAACCACTCGATGTAGATTCTTCCGCTGCCGCGCTGCCGGGGAGGACAATCTTGCTGGAGTAGTAGCACAACTTACCATTATCTGTATTGTTGATCGACCATGACAGGTAGCCGTTGCTGCGGTCATCCAAAACCGAGAGGCTAATCGACTCGCGCAGGTTGCTTGCACGACCGCTGTAGTATTCAAAGTAATTCTTGCCCGATGGGAACAGGGTTTTTGCCATCCCACCAAAATCAATCTTTAAAGAGTTATCAGCCTGCTGTTCCAACGAGATTTCATCAGCCTGTGGGGGTGTATTGGTCGCATCACACTCCGCCGGTTCACCCAACGAAGGCTCACGAATAATATAGGTTGACTTCGGGATTGTTGGAACCGTGGTCGGAACTGGTTCAGGCGTTACGGCTGCGGCTGGCACATTACAAACAGAGTCGTCCGGTGTCACCAATTCGAGCATATAGTTCGCATTCTTGGTACAACCGCCTTCTTCTTGGCTGAACACATGCACACGAATTTGAGTCGGTGAAATAATCTCATACTCAGTGAAGGTTGTCACCTTCACGCTGCCTGTCGTCTGCCCCTGCCCGTTCGTAACCATACTGAATGATTGGTTTGGCGATTTGCCATACATGCTGCTGGTTCCGGCCAAATAAGGGTGGCTGCCATCCGTCCAAGTAATGAACGGTGTCATACCGGCCACTGCATAACCACACAGGGGGTTACCGGGGTTCTCATTATTTGTACCGCTTGAACCGGGGCCGTCGTTGTCGCCACCGGGGACGCTGCACGTTCCGCTGGTGCTTGTAGAATAAGGCAGCGGTCGCCAGTAACCGTTAATCGGCAAATTCTGGCTTGGAACCATGATCTCGATCAAGCGCTTCATACGGCGTTTGACAATCTCTTTGCGCTTCACATTCGAGTTGTTTAGATAATCATTGATGGAATTAATGACGCTCTGCACCATGAAATTCTGGTCAGTTGGGCTAAGTGTATCTTTACCCTGCGCCTGAGCATTTTCACGCCCATAGTCATTCATAGCGTTCTGAATATCCTGATTTTCATCACCTGCACGCTGGCGGTTATATTCAGCGAGTGCTTCCTCACGGGCACGCTGTTCGAGGTTGTACTCAAACACCGCGTTCATCGTCTGGTCTACGATCTGCTGAGCATATTCATCCGAGATTTTCTCATAGGCCGGATCATAAGCATTTTCGTCAGCAATACCGTTAGCAATTGCTTGTGCGTCAGGATTATTCGCGGCTTCCGCTTCCAACTTGGCGATGAGTTCACCGAGGTTCTTTGAAACCCCTGCCAATGTTTGCGCCATCGCTTCATCATGTGTCTGCTGGTTATATTGGCCGGCTGTTTGTTCAATCGAGTTAATCAAAGCACTGTTCTGCGGGCTGGTTTGCTCAAATGCATCAACTTTATTGCTAAAGTCATTAATTTCGTGGTTGACGAGGCTGGCTAAATACACTTCGGCAGGGCTGTTTGCGCCGTCGCCAGATGGCAGGCCAATCGCAGCTGCGTTACGGTCAATCGTATTGGCAAGATCAGAATTATCCTGTGCAAAGACCAATTGGGTGCTTAGACATAAAGCGGACAAAACAATGAGGATACGGGCGCGATGCATAACTGCTCCTGATAAGGTAATTTTTCTTATGAAGGCAGTATAGCAACGGCATTGGGGGTTTCAATCGGTCTAAAGATGGAGCACTAAGTAAGCCATACTATGGAACTTTGCGACTATCGACGAATCACATGAATAGGCAGGCTTACAATCTAATCTCGCTTCCATTTGCGTAGTAAGTATACATCGGTCACAATAGCAATGGCGTCCGCTGCCGAAAGAAAGAGGCATTTGTAATGCGACATACGGTTTTATTTTATAACCCGATCAGCACCTCCAAAGGCAAGCAGCGTTTACCCTTATCTCTACTCGCCGTCTCAGCCGTAATAGCCAACGATTACGATGTCGAGTTTATTGACGGCAACCTTGTTGACGACCCTGCCGAGCATATTATCGAACGGGCGCGGGCAACCAAATCCAAATTACTCGCCGTATCCTGTATGCCGGGGCCGCAGCTTCGCCAAGCCGTCCCCGTCTGCAAAAAGGTGAAAGCCGCGCTGCCTGACCTAACAATCGTCTGGGGCGGCTACTTCCCCACCCAGCATTACGAAGTCGTCCTCAAAAGCGGCTATGTGGATTACACCATCGGTGGACAGGGGGAAGCGCCCTTCCGGCAGTTGGTTGACCGCTTGCATTACGGTGGCTCGATTGAGGATGTGCCATCAGTCAGCTATCTGAAAAATGGCGAAGTCTGCGTCAATGACCGCGCCCCTAATGTGCCTATGGATAACCTGCCGTGGTTCCCCTATGACAGTATTGATGTCAGCAGTTATGTTGGCAGCAGCTATTTAGGCACGCGGGTACTGAACCACAACACCAGTTTTGGCTGCCCTTTCGCCTGTAACTTCTGCGCGGTGGTCGCGCTGGCAAACCGCCGCTGGCTGCCGGAAAGCGCCAAGCGGGTCGCGGACATCGTGACTCACCTGCATGACAAGTGGAAAATTAACGGCCTCGAAATGCACGATATGGATTTTTTTGTACGCGAAGACCGTACCGCCGAGTTTTCCGAGCGCATCACTGGTAAAGACATCAACTGGTGGGGCTTAGGCCGCGTCGATACGCTGATGAGCTACTCCGACGACACATGGGAAAAGATGAAGCGCAGCGGTGCGAAGATGATCTTCATGGGTGCGGAAAGCGGCGACGACGAAACCCTCAAGCGCATGAACAAAGGTGGCAAATCCGGCACGGCGCAAACACTGGCGTTGGTTGAACGGATGAAGCATTACGGTATCGTGCCGGAACTGTCCTTCGTGATGGGCAACCCGCCCGACCCGCGCGCGGATATTGAGTCGACCATCAGCTTTATTCGCAAGATCAAGCAGATCAACCCCGCGACCGAACTGGTACTCTACATCTACACACCAGTGCCGCAAGAAGGCAGCATCCTACTGGACGAAGCCACCAAGCTCGGCTTCCGCTTCCCTACCACCCTCGACGAGTGGGCAAGCCCCGAATGGGCGAAATTTTCGATGCGGCGTGACCCCAGCACCCCGTGGTTCAAAGACAGCACCCGCCGCCGCGTGCGCAACTTCGAGTCGGTCATCAACGCTTATTACCCCACTGTAACCGACATGCGGCTGCAAGGTCAGTGGCGGTCGGCGCTTCGGGCATTAAGCGGCTGGCGCTACAAGCTGGAATACTACGATTGGCCTTATGAGTTGAAGGCTTTGCAGCGCGTGATGCATTACCGCCGACCGGAAACAACCGGATTCTAATTCACAGGTTTAGCAGTTCAGCGCTGCCCAGACAGGCGAAACTTTCGACACGAGACACACAAGACGCACGAACTAAGTGCGTCTTTTTGGTACATAAAAACCATGACATCACGCCAATTGCAGGGGCAAAAAGGCTGTGCTATACTTTCAATATTAATTTGTTCAATTCCTCACAATGAACTTCCTCAGGGGTTGTGGTTATGAAAATGATGCTCGGTTTGACACTCCTAATTATTGGTATCAGTTTGGCAGCTTGCGGTACCGTCGCAACGCCAGTTTGGTCAGAACAAGCACAAGCAACCGAAGCCGCACTGCTGGCAACCGCCTCCCACTTGACCGAAATTGCGCCAACAGCAACCGCGACACTCGTCCCGACCGAAACACCCACTAACGCACCGACCGCCACGGCAATCCCTGCAACCGCGACCCTTGAGCCGACTGTCGAACCAACGGCAACTGATGTACCGCCCACTGCAACGACCGCGGCAGTCGTAAGTGCCGCCAGCGGTGATCCCATAAAAGGTCAGGAACACTTCGAAACGGTACGCTCCGAAGTCAATTTCGCCTGCATCACCTGCCACTATGCCAACAGCGAATCGCAGCTCATCGGCCCCGGCTTGTTGAATATCGGCACACGCGCCGAAACACGGGTCGCTGGCGAATCGGCCTATGAGTACCTCCATCAATCGATTGTGGATCCAAGCGCGTTCGTAGTATCCGGTTTCCCTGACCAATTGATGCCGCAAACCTACAAAGATTTGTGGACAGAAGAAGAAATCAACGACATCATCGCCTACCTGATGACGCTCAAAGGCTAATGCCTGACTGCCAGTAAACAAGAAGCGCGGCTAAAAGGTCGCGCTTTTTATTTGGTATGCTTGACGCGAACGGTTTCACCCTCATAGTCAAGGTTTTGTAGCAGCGGTAGTTGGTAACCAACGGGGGAAGTCACCGGTAAGGTAAAGTAGGCTGCCGTACCAACACCCGGCTTACTCTTAATTTGCAGCATTCCACCATGCGCCTCGATAATTTGTTTGGCGACGTACAAACCCTGCCCCGTTCCCGGTACGCGCATCGTTTCACTATTCGGTAAGCGCGGTGTGCCGCGAAAAAAACGGGTCGCAAGGTGGGCGGCATCCTCGCGGCTGATGCCCACACCATTATCACGAACCCGCATCAGCGCACTGCCTTCAGACTCGCCATTAATTTCGAGCGTCAGCTTACCGCCGGAGAGCGTGTATTTGATAGCATTATCCACTAGATTACCAATTGCCCAACGCAAACGACGCTCATCCCCAAGCACAAATAACCCGCGCTTTTCAATAAGCACTTCGAGCGAAAGGTTGGCCGCAGTGGCGATTTGCCGCCACTCGTTTGCGATGACCCAGATGAGCGTATCCAAATAAAGTGGACTTTGGGATTCGCGAACAGGCGGGGCATCCGGCATGGTCATCTCGCGCATCGCGAATATCAACTTTTGCAATGCACCAGCATGGCGGGCAAGCCCCCGCGCCACTTCCTTCATCGGCAGCGAGGATAACTCGGCATGGGCAGAGGATATAAGCGGCGCTTGTGCCTCATCCGCGAGGCGCTTGAGCATCCGTTCCTCGACCTGCTCACGGCGCACCTCTTTGGTGATGTCTCGCAGCACAACCAGCGTACCGACCCGTTGGTCAACAAGATTCATTATAGCCGTCGCTTGTGCGCTCACCATATGCCCGTCCCATTCAAGGCGGCGGGGGTCACCCAGCGTGTACATACCGGGTGCCAGCGGTTTATAAACCTTAGATCCCGCGCTGGTTAAATCTCGCAAGCCAAGTTTGTCATAGGGCTGCGTACCAAGCAATTTCCGCGCCTGCTCATTCATGACAATGATTTGCCCGTGCTGGTCATGGACAAGCACACCATCGGGCATCGATTCGAGAATCGATTGCAGATATTCGAATTCGCGGCGCTGGCGGCGAAGTGATGCCCGCAGCGTATCCTGACGTTCCTGCACATAGTCGGCGTACTGGTCAAGCGCATGACCGACTGCCGTGACTTCATTCACCGGCTGCATTCCAGTGCGTACCATCGAATTACCGGCGACCAGCGTGGCTGCCACCGATGTGACTTTAGCAGCAGGCCG
>JAPUDW010000334.1 GCA_027492915.1 Bacteroidota bacterium
CGGTTCGAGGCGATCCAGCAGCGAGCGGTAGAAGTAGTGGCGTTCGCGCAGGCGCACAAACCGGCTGATGTGTTGGCTGGCCTGCACCCGCACCTTATCCCCCGGCTCGACCGCACCCATATCAATGCCATCCACCGACAGCACAATCTCCGACGAATTATCTTCCGCCGCCACGACCTCAACCGTTGACCCTTCCGACAGCACAATCGGGCGCTCCATGCTCAAGTGCGGCGCGACAGGGACAATCAAGATGTTGCGCAGTTCGGGCGGCAAAATCGGCCCACCACAGGCCAGCGCATAAGCAGTCGAGCCGGTAGCGGTGGCGATAATCAGCGCGTCGGCGTTGTAGGTCGTCGCCCAATCTTGGTCGATGTAAGTTTCCAACCGGATAGTGCGTGGTAGCACACCCCGACTAATCACGATGTCATTCAGCGCATCGCCCGTAACTAACACAGCGCTGCCCCGTATATGGGTGGCATGCACCATCATCCGTTCTTCAATCCAGCCCTCACCGCCTAGCACCCGTGTCAGCGTTTGTTCCCACGAATCAGGACCGGGAATTTCCGTCAAAAAACCAAGCTGCCCCATGTTGATGCCCAGCACCGGCACACCTTTGGGGGCGCACACCCGCGCGGCCCGCAGCATCGCCCCATCACCACCGATGGCGATCACAAGATCGCAATCCTGTACACGCGCGGCGACTTCGCTTTCTTCCCAGCGCGTATAAATCCAGTGGTTCACATGGTTGGCATCGAGATACGCCGCGATTTGTGTGGCTACGGGGAAAGTTTGAGGGCGTAGGGGATGCGCCAGCACACCCACCCGATTGTAGATTGTCTCCAATGCCGCGCTCCTGCCATGTTATTTGGGATAGAGGTCATTATACCGAATGACAGCCTCTATTATGCATGAAAAGAGGTGAGCAATAACAATCACTCACCTCAATATCAATGAACATTGTGTTAAAAATTCGTTCACCTTAGCCCGGATGGCGGAACGAAGCCAGCAGCACCAGCTTGCCCAGCCGCAGTTCGTCACCGTGCCGCAGCACACGCACTTCCTTGGGCATCATACGCTGCCCATTGATGAACGAACCGTTGGCACTGCCCAAATCTGACACCAGCACCGCCTTGTGTTCCATATCATAAGTGATCGAGAGGTGCAAACGCGACACGCCCATTTCGCTGGCCTGTCGGTTGGTCAGGTCAATGTCGGGGGCTAAGACGCTGCCTTTGGTGCTTCGCCCGATAATCAACTCATGGTCAGCCTTTTGTGGGCGAGTTTCGTAGTTTTCGGTCGAGCCGCGCACCCGCAGCACCAGCACCGAGTCCGCGCCAAAATGCTCGCTATCCAATGGTTCGTTCGCCTGTTCATTCAACACGCGCGTGTCATACGCACCTTTAACTGGCTCCAAAAGCTGCCCGCATGAATAGCAAAATACCTCGTGGCGCTGGTTGGTTTTGCCACAGTGCAAGCAGTTGACCCACACCACATCATCAACATCCACTCCGGCGGCAGGGGGCGTCACATTCGGCACATCAGTAGTAACCGTTACCACAGCGTCACTGGTTGGGGTCGCACCAATCGGTTTGATAGAGTTGGGTTTTTGTGGGCGTGCAGCACCAGCCGATTCGGGTACCCCTACGGGAGGCTCAGGCGGCAGCGTCGTTTGCGCAGGCGATGCAGTACTACTCAATGATGATGCGGACGCAGCCGGTGTGGATGAAACAGCAGGCGGCGGTGGTGCAGGTGCGGCTGGCGTACTGTTCAGGGGTAATGCAACCGCCTCGCGGGTACGCATCAGGCTTGCGAGTGCTTCACGATCCGCTTTGCTTAGGACTTCGATGTGATACCGCAACACGTTGAGTGCAGCCTTCGCATCCAACCCGTTATCACGCATCCGCGAATATTCGGCAAATATCTCTTTGGTCTGCCTCACAGAATTATCTCCCAGTTTTGGTATTCACATTACGTTGTATATACTATTTTCAACCCATGTGCAACCACGATCAATGAAAACGGTATGAATATTGGGTTTGGAATTAGCACTTTGTAAGGTTGGCGCATGATATGATATGCTGACTCGCGTATTCAAGTATCGTGACCTATATTGATAAAGTGTCTTTTAATCAGGTAGGCAAAGATTTATGTCCAAACGCATCCCTTTCACCCACGTCGCCCTACTGGCACTGATGAGCTTGTTCATCGCGGTCATACCCGCGTTGGCGCAGAACCCGACCCCGACACCCCTCTCGCTCGGTCCAACCATGACGACTCTGCGCTCGCGAAACCAGCTCATTTGCGGTGTGAATCAGGATGCGCTCGGTTTGGGTTATCTCGACCCGAACTCGGGTGATGTCATCGGCTTACAGGTGGATTTGTGCCGTGCGCTGGCTGCCGCCCTGTTTGGCGATGCCGCTGCTGTACAGTTCCCGCCCTACTCAAACACAAATGTCGCCATGAACGCGCTCAAATCCGGCGAGGTTGACCTGCTCATTCGCGATATTCCGTGGTCGTTTAGCCAGGATGCCTCCGGTCTTGAATTTGGCCCACCAATTTTTTACACCGGACAGGGTATTATGGTGCAGGCGGAAGGGGGAGCCGCAAATTGGAGCGAACTCAACAGCAAGACGGTTTGTGTAGTCGCCGGCAGCACTGCCGAAGCCGCTATTCCAGCCGCCGCCGCCCGCCAGAACATCTCGCTGCAAATCATTTCACCGGCATCCACAACCCTGCAAGCAGCATGGCAAAATTTTCAGGAAGGGCGTTGTGATGCCCTGAGCGCCGAGCGTGTCCAACTGCTCATTTTGCAAAAACGCTCAAACACACCACAGTCCTTTATTGTGTGGAACGCACCCGACCAGATTTACACTCACGAACCTTACGCACCTATCCTGCGAAATGACGACGAACAGTGGGCAAACATTGTGCGCTGGACGATGCTCGGTTTGGTTCAGGCTGAACAGTTGGGTATCACCAGCGAAACGGTGGAAACCTATGTACGGCAGGTGAATACCAGTACCAATACACCTGAAACCGACACCGCTTATCTGGAGCGAGTGGGCGCAGAACGGGCGCGCTTCCTTGATGAGCTGCTTGGCATTGGCGCACAGCTTGGGCTGGCACCGGATTTCATGCGGCCAGCGATCATCGCGGTGGGCAACTATGGCGAAATTTATAACCGGCACTTCGGCGCACAAGGCGACCTTACCCTGCCACGCGGGTTGAACAATCTCGCGGATGTTGGCGGAATGATGTACGCCCCCGACTGGCGATAGCAATATGTGAAGATGGGCTGACCAATGGCTTCAGCCCTCACCGCGCCAAACAGTTGTTTGATGAAAAACGGGTGACTATCCTCAACTTCACTTTCTGATATTTGCATACCCCATTGAAGGTCAATTTGGCGGCTTTACCACATACTGCTTACCAAATTTGCTCCCTCCCCCCTCAAACTCTGCGTCTAAAATTAACGCATTATGATTATTCAAAATATTAATTCTCCTTACTACCAATTGCACTTACGCTAAATATAGTAATAAATTTACGTAAGGAGATTTGCAATGTTTATTAAGCAAGTGACTCGGATCTTGGTATTTGTTGCACTCCTCAGCCTTTTCATCGGCAGCAGTGTGCTGGCCGACGATGGGCGTATTAACCGGACTCCCTATCACTTCGGGGGGGATACCCTTTATTGCAACGAAGAAGATGGTTGTACGTTGCTCAACTTAACAGGTCTTGCCATCGCCAACTGGCCGCAAGCCGATATTGCGACAGCGTTTGCAGCCGTTGATGAAACCGGCGTCAATACACAGGTGGGTGTCGAGCAAGGCACTTACGGCCCGATGCAGTTGTGGGCGGTTTCGCCGGATGCCACCACCGGCAACAACACCCTCTGTTTGATCGGCTTTGACGAATGGGGCAAGCAGAATGATATGTGCTTTCAGGTGACGCCGGGCTTCGACTTCCAGCAAGCGCCGCTGCCTGCACCCGCGCCGACTATTTTGGACGACGGAACGATTGTGCCGCCGCCCCCAATCATCGATTGTAGCATGTGGTCTATTGGTGATTATGTGCAGTTGATCTCCGACCCGATGAATTACTATGGTCAAATCAGCAGCATCGACCCCGGCGCTGGTACGGTCGTATTCGGTAAGGGCGATACGGTTGCTAAATGTGACGAAATCGAGATGACTCCCACCTAACACATAGGTTATTGAACTGCGAACAGGGGTGAGCGTATCACCCCTGTTTTATTGTTCTAAAATAGAACAAAGTATTGAAAATTAATAAAATAAAACAACGTTAACTATTCTGAATTTAAAGTTAATCTATCCTGTAATTGTTAGACGGTTTACACGTTGGAGATTGATGATGACCCTAAGATTTCCCATAAAGACAATTTTACTGACACTATTCACTCTACTCATCAGCAGCAGTGTGCTGGCGGATGATGGCCGTATCAATCGTGCGCCTTACCACTTTGGTGGCGACACGATGTTCTGCAATCAAATCGATGGCTGCACGCTCTTGAATAAAACGGGGCTTTCGATTGCCAATTGGCCGCAAGCTGATATTGCTACCGCCTTCGCCCTTACAGATCAAACCGGACAAAACACACGGGTGGGTATCCGTCAGGGTACGTATGGCCCGATCCAACTCTGGTCAGTTTCACCGGATGCCACCACCGGCAACAATACCCTCTGTTTGATCGGGTTTGATGAATGGGGCAAAGAAAATGACATGTGCTTCCCGGTTACACCAGATTACCAATATCAACCGGCGCCGCTGCCAGCAAAAATTGTTCTCACAATTGCACCAACTGCCCAACCGACCATAACGAACACACCGACTGCAACCAGCGCGCCGACTGAAACTGCAACCGCGACTGCAACCAGCACACCCACTGAAACCGCGACAGCGACCAGTAAACCGACTGAAACCGCAACCAGCACACCCACTGAAACCGCGACAGCGTCCATCACACCCACTGAAACTGAGACAGCGTCCAGCACACCCACTGAAACTGCGACAGCGTCCAGCACACCGACCGAAACCGCGACAGCGTCCAGCACGCCAACTGAAACTGCGACCGCGACCAGCACACCTGAACCTGTAGATTGCAGCGGGTGGACTATTGGCGATACGGTCGTGCTGATTGCAGACTATACTAAATGGGGTACAATTTCATCCATTAACACAGGTGCTGGCACAGTCAACTTTGGTGTACATACCGCAGGCTGCGATGAAATCCAGTGGGCAGGCTAACACCGGATAAAATTCACGTTACACTGTAAATCAAAAGAGCGCACCCATTGAGGTGCGCTCTTTTTGTAACCGCAGTTGTTTATTGGCTCAAGTATTCTTGCACAACCATCTGCCGCTGCTTGGACTGCTCAATCATCACGGTAAGCGATTCCTCGAAAATTTCTGGTGAATCCAGTTCCATATCCGCTGCCTGCGTCCCGCCATCGCCCAGCACATACGGCGCGATCAGCTCATGCAGCGCACGGTAGGTCGCCTCAACCTTGGTTTGCTCGAACGCCCCTGCTGCCGTTTCCTCAACGTAGGTATCATAAATCGCTTTATACACCGGATCATCCATCAGGTAGCGGATGAGCGGCCATGTTGCATTCGCGCTGGATTGGTCAAGCCCTGCTGTGGGGCCACCGCCTCTACGTCCGCCACCACGCGCCGAAAACGCCTCGTTGTTATCCCACGGTATCCATGTGAGCAAACCAGTCGCGGGGTCGTTGTACAGGTAATAGTTATGTGCCATCGTGCCGTACACATCCCAATTCTGGATGACCGTGTTGACCGCCAGCCAGTGCATAAACCCGTCGACATTCAACACTGCTTCGAGGTTGGTACGCCACGTTTCAGCGTCGGTCGTGCGGGTATCGGCGTGCAGCGCATCAAACAGCGCCAGAATATCGCTGTAGTCGGCAGCGTCCTCATTGGTTTCTTTCGAGAATGTGTCCTCGTCAAAAGTCCCTGCTTGGAAGGTAGCCCCCGTACCTTCGGGCTTATACAAGTTACCGCTGTCATCGGCAAACTGGGTTTGGATAACCGTATCCTCAACCGCCTCGACTGCTGTGTAAAGACCGATATATACCGGCCCATCACCATAATCCACATACACGGCATAGAAAGCGGTTTGGGCAGCCGGCACACCCGCCTCGCGGAAAATATCCGCCGCTACTTTTTCATGCAGGTAAGACGAGTCACGGTAGTTACTCGAAAAGCTGAGTTCATCGAATCCGTAGAAACGCTGGTTATCAATCGCAGGGTAATCATCCTCGTAGCGGTCAAAGTTCAGCTTGAAGCCCAACTTCAACGAGCCGCTGCCCCACGCGCCGGTTAAGGTCGAATTCCCCTTATACCGAAAGCCCACGTTCGTCCACGTTTGCCCGTTGAACGCAATATCAGCGTTCACCCAGATCGGGTTTTCCGCGCTGAAGTCCATGCCCCCCGCAGGGAATCCACCCCCACCCCCCGGCGGCGGTTGTCCATCACCCATCGGCGGTTGCCCCCCAGTTCCATCAGGGGGCGCTTGGTTCGGGTCAAAGTTCGGCGGGGCTGGCCCATCACCCATCGGCGGTTGTCCGCCCATACTGTCCCCACGTCCCCGGCGTGTACCAAACTCGCCAAACAGCGTGGTCATATCCGCCTGCATCGCCTGCCAATTTTCAGGGCTGAAAGTAATCGTGATGGTATTCACCGCGTCCTGTGGGAAAACCACATCATACACAGGGTCAGTATCGTTGCTATGCGAATAATCATCCCATCCTTCGGGGCGGGCGGTATCCTGCGCCAGCGAAACACTCGTCCCCAGCATCAGGATGAATATCACCCCGCACAGAAGCGAAATGGTTTTAATCGGTTTCATCGTTGTTCCTCACTCCAAATTTCGGTGTTAATCATCATTACTGTCATGCTTACTCATGGCGCTTTCATTGGCGATGTATGTCACTGCCCCACTTTTAAGCTGGCGCGGGTCGTAAAAAATCCGCACTTCGGCTGCATCCCGTAGGAAGTCCAACCGCCCGATCTCAATCCGGCTGATAGGCAGTCCCGTCCGCTGGCGCAGGTCATCCATCAACTGCGGCCAATTTTCGGGGCGGATCATCTCAATCCGTTCATAGACGACCGACTTACGCGTTTCGTAATGGAAACCCCAGCCGCGTTCAAGCACGAACAAGATCACGATAATCGTCCCGTTCACCACCACAAATTCGCCGTACACCTGCCCACGAATCAGCAGCGAGTTCAACACCGAAAGCGCGATCAGCACAAACAGATATGTCATCTCGCGGATTGGCAGCGCATCCGTCCGGTAGCGCAGGATCGAGAAGATGGCGAACAGGCCGAAGCCCACCCCCACGCTAATGTCGGTGCTGTTCAGCAAGCCCATCACAAAAAAGATGATGGTGTTGAAGGCGAAGAAGGTGAAAACGTAGTCCTTATCGCGCTGGCGGGGATAGTAGATGAAGCGGACAATGATAAAAACCATTGCCAGATTCAGGCCGAAGCCGACGATCAAATCAAGAAGCGAATTCATGTTCCGGTGTTCCTTGGATGAGCTGGTTAATACGCCGCATCTGCGGCTTAAAGTTATTCGATTTAACGGTGTCGTAGAGGGAATAAACACCCGCCGTATATTTACTGTACGACAGCGGGCGAAGTCCCAACCGCCGCATGTGGCTGATAAACGCCGAGTCGTAGGATAACCGCGCCTGCTGCACTTCGGCGTGGCCGACGACGACGCCTGGGATGTTGGGCTGG
>JAPUDW010000335.1 GCA_027492915.1 Bacteroidota bacterium
GGAAGAACGCGAACTCCAAAAAGATCGTCGCCGCTGGCACATTCACTATCAAGATGTGTTGTTCTATGTCAACTTGGATCGCGTGTTAAAGCCAGCATTGCCACAAACGTTTATCGAGATTAAAAGTCGCACATGGTCGGCTTCTGACGCAGCCAACAAAGCCGACCAAATTAAAGAGATGCTCAAAATCTTGGGCATCTCTCAATCGGATACTATTCGTATAGAGTATATGGATTTTCAACCCGCCGTAACTTAGTAGCGGCGGGACACTCTCGCAGGTGCACGGTTGCGAAAGCAGTCTTCGCAAATGTTGTAACGGTGGTTAATTGAAAGCGTTGTTCCGCAGCGTGAACAGCGCTTCACTGTATTAATCTTGCGCAGCAGCGCACTGTCAATTTGCAGGGAACATTCCATTCGTATTTCACGCACTTCATCGCCGTGCGGTGCAAAATTGCTGAATTCACGCCGTTGAGACAACCACATGTAAATATCCGCACACGATACACAGTATTCGATGCTTTCCAACTCAATCGTGTTTGTGATTTCAGTCGGGGCTACTGGCGGCAAAGGCAGCGCTTTACCCGTTAAGATGTGCCTTGCACATTGATACCAGTAATCGCGTGTGCTTTGTCGGGTAGGCGCGTTTACGATTTTCAATGCTGCTTCTAGACCCAATAAATTAACTTCGCGATCTGTGAGCATATTCGCCAACTCAATGCGTTCACTCATGTCTGCTGTTTGGATTGCCGACCTCAGCGCATCTGGGATGGATTGCAATGATGACCATTGGGTAAGTTTGCTTGCCAAATTTCCCGGTAGGAGTTCCAAGTCTTCAACCGTGGGTGCTACTCGCGCGTGTGTCAATACATCCGCTGGTTCGTAAAACAATTGCCTGATCACTTTGAGGTCGCGCTTACTCGTAGCACCCACTTCCCCTACCGTCGAAAGCCCATAGCGTCCGGCACGCCCACCAATTTGTTGCACTTCTGAGGGGGATAGTACGCGTACGTTTCGTCCGTCAAACTTCTCGATCTCATAGAAGCATACATAATCAGCCGGTAAGTTTAAGCCCATACCTACCGCGTCGGTAGCGATGCAAATTTCCGTTTCGCCGTTCGCAAAACGGTCTGCTTGTTTGCGGCGTACTTCCGGCGGCAAGTTGCCGTACACGACCGAGACAGTACGCTTCATGCGTTCCAATTCTGTTTTGAGATGCAGCACCATCTGCCGCGAAAAAGCGACCAAAATGGTTCGCGCTGGCAAGTCCTCTAATGACCAACTGCGCTCGGCAATTTGAATCGGAGTCAACCGTTCATGCTCCACAATTTCTAACGGAATTGCCGCCGCAGTTGCCATCTGTGTAATCAAGCTCTGAACCGTTGCCGGGCCGATCACATGAATATCGACCGATTGGGCTTCCATTAATGCTCGTGTCCACGCCCATCCCCGATCTGCATCCGCCAACATTTGTGCTTCGTCAATGATGACACATCGTCCGCTGCGCTGTGGGTTAAACATCTCGACCGTCGCTGCTGTGATGTCAGCATCCATAATCGGAATGTGCTCTTCGCCAGTCAGCAAATTACAGAACACGCCTTGCTGGTTTAAGCGGTCGAAAATCTCGAACGCAAGTAACCTCAGTGGTGCGAGGTACCAACCGCTGCCTGCTTCGATGAGCGCCTGTAGTGCTTGGTACGTTTTTCCGCTGTTTGGCGGCCCCACATGCAGCACAATTCGCTGCTCAGATCGTCCATCATGTCGCCATGTTGGGAATGCTGCTACCAGCTTCGCCCTCAGGGAATCACGCAGTTCGCGTTCGGCCTTGCGCTCTGTTTCCATGCGGATGTTTTCAGCTTCACGTTCCTGTTGCCGTTGGTTACGGAACAGTTCAGTTTTTTCTTTCAACACGGCGCGGAATTCGCGGTATGTTTCCGGCAAATCGAGTTCGCCTCGAATGTCACCCCAGCTCGGTTCGCCTCGGCGGATGCCAATTTTCTGCAACCGTCGACGTATGGATGTAAATCCAGTATCCAATACAACTGCAAGATCATTACTCGAAATCAACTCGTAAACCGTGATATGTTCGGCATATTCAGGATTGTTATAAGCCGCTTCCACAGCATCAGCTGGCAGTCGTAAACGGCCTTCAGGGTCTTCAAACGCTTCGATGCGGTCTTCTTCAATCGCGCGTTCGAGTGTCGCCTGTCGCACCCCGATGCGCTGCGCGGCGCTGCCAACCGTGTAAGTTCGTGCTAACACTTGCAGCCGCACCGACTTGCCGTCTTTTACACCGGGGCGGAGTTGAGTGCCACACATTGTGAGCAGTTTTTCCCACGAGGCTAAGGATGCTTCTTCAGCTGCTTTTCGCGCAGTTTCTGCATTTGAGGCCGCTAACCGTAACCATGTAATCGCCGTGTGTTGGGCGCTCATGACCTGCAAAGGTTTAAGCACATCGAGCGCGATCAACGAGTCGATAGCGTAAGCGCCAAACTGGTTAACTAAATCTCCCTCAAGCGCTACTTGCCCGGTTTGTTTTTCCAAAAACTCGGTAATGGATTTTCTGATGGGCGCTAATTTTTCCTGCGCTACCACTTGCTTCAGGGTGCGGTGGCTTAACCGCAGAGGATCATAAACGAACCCCTCGTAGATTTCGAGTTCCTCGCTCGTCACCAATGCATCCAGTGCTGCTTTCGTTGCTTCGCTCGTATCAATTTCATCTTTGCGCACATAGCCAGATGATTGATTTATGGTCATCATCAATGCTTCGGCTGCTAGCCCCAATGCGTGAATATGAGCTTGCCGTGCCGCTTGCCGTGCGGAAATGGTTTCGTTGGTGAACACCCCACCCGCTTTCATGTCGGGGAAGTGCGGTTTCGCCCACGCACGTCGTTGATGCATATCTTCTTGCGTCAAGCGTGTTGGGTCGTACCACCAGTCGCCGTCGCGCCCGACTTTATCGGTGATATAGTCGGCTAATGTGGCGCGCTGCAAGGCAACTCGTTGGCACAGCATGTCATACCGGATAAAACCTTCTGGTATGCGTGCTAAGATATTTTCGATGATTTCTGGCGTGGGTTCAAGTTTTGGCATTGGTTATGACACAACGGATTTTTCGGATTGGACGGGAGTGAATTGGTTCGGCGGAAATTGTAGTGTGCTGAAGTAATCGTCTAACGTTTCAGCCCTGCGGATGCGTTCTACCGCACCGTTTGGGAGTAGGAGAAGTTCTTGCGGACGCAGCCGACCATTATAATTAAAGCCCATTGCATGACCATGTGCCCCTGTGTCCTGAATGATGAGCAAGTCCCCATCTTCAATCGGCGGTAGTGGGCGTTGGACTGCAAACTTGTCATTATTCTCGCATAATGCACCCACAACATCAACTGTAACTTCTGCGCCCGTTTCATCTTTGCCGTACACCTCAATGTGATGATAGGCATCATACATGCCCGGCCGCATCAGTGCGGACATCGACGCATCCATACCCACATAATTTCGGTAAGTCTTCTTGTGGTTAATGGCCTTTGTGACCAGTACCCCATGTGGTCCTGTTAAGAAGCGGCCGCTTTCCATGTGTAAATCAGGTTTGTAGCCATACTTTGTTTCAAACCCGTCTAACAGGCTTGCGGCCTCTTCGCCAAGTGCGTGAATATTCAGCCGCTCATCCTCCGGTCGGTAGGGGATACCCAGCCCACCGCCAATGTTGATAAACTCGAAGGTAATGCCGATTTCCTGATGTGCCGCCTCAATCAACTCCAGCAGCATTTTCACAGTGTCAATCATATAGTGGTGGTTGCGTTCGTTCGAAACCAGCATCGTGTGCAGCCCGAAGCGATTTATGCCCAATGCTTTGGCTTGTCGGTAAGCCTCGATAAACTGCTCATGGCTTATCCCGTACTTAGCCTCTGCTGGTTTGCCAATAATGGTATTGCCTGTTCGTCTAGCACCGGGGTTATAGCGAAAGCAGATGCGCTCTGGGATTTGGGGTAGTTTATGTAATAGGGAAATATCATCAAGGTTGATGATGCAACCACCATCTGCGAATGCAGCTTCGAACTCTGCCACACTCGTGTTATTCGAGGTGAACATGATGTCGTCGCCCCGTGCGCCTACCTGCCGACTGAGTACCAATTCGGCAACTGAACTGCAATCGAAGCCAAAACCTATGTCGCGGATAATACTCAGAATATGTGGATTAGGCAGGGCTTTAACCGCAAAATACTCACGAAACCCCCTTACATTCTGGAAGGCGTTTTTGAGCGTTCGTCCTGTTTCCCGTATCCCTACCTCATCGTAAATATGGAAGGGTGTCCCAAAATGTTCTGCAATAGCTGGCAAAATGGGGTTGAGTCGATCTTTGAAGCCTAATGACATTGGCATAGCAATAACCTAATTTTGTGGATCTCTTGCGCGATTATAATGCGAAACAGATTAACTCGCTTCGCCGCACCATTTCCACTGCCCGTCCTCTTCCACGACGTTATACTTAGTCAACGGGAAGGTGGTGTTTTCGCCATTGTAATCCGCCACAATCGCACCGCTGCATGTAACGGTGTTTGCGTTGGCATCTTTGTTGCAGGTCACATTTTCAAGGTGAGCTTTAACCCCGCTGAATGATTGTGCCTCGCGTTCCAGATTGGTTTCTTGTGCGGCGCAAAGCAGGTTGCGGATTGAATCTTGGTTGCTCTCAATTTTTGCCTGCAAATACTGATGGACGACTTGACCCGCTGCATCCTCGGCTGTATTGGTACCGCCACCGCAGGCGCCTAGCACCAATGTCATGCCCACCAGTACCCATATTCTTAAAGTTCGTTTATTCACTTTTGAACCTCTATTCCCAATCGCTTCCGGATGACGTCTAATGTGCAAATAGAAAGTAGGTTATGAAGGCTAACCCCATAAAAGGCTTCGTGGCCTGTGTCAAACTTCAAGTAATCAAAACCGCTGACCTTCAAATGAACTTTGTCGCGGTCAAGTCCATACTCAGGCAATATCCGCGCTGCTGCCCACAAATTGATGAGCGGGATCTCATATTCTTCGGCGAGTGCAACCAATTGAAGGTTGAAGTTAACTGACTGCCAGAAAAATTCTTCATCGGGGTGTGCGCTGAACGTCGAAATCACGGGTATAACGCCATGTTCTAAACTGTCTTCAATTATTTGCCTCATTTGCCCCGCATACTTATCGTCCGTCATGCTGCGAACGTCATTTGGCCCGAACATGATAAAAGCCACACTCGGCTTCTTGAGGCGGTATTCACAATCCAAAGGCGTTTCTGCCCCTTGGCATTTTTCTTTATCTGCCCAAAATGGATCAACAATGCCGTATGTACTCATCCCGATTCTTGCGGCTACGCTGTCGGTCGCAATCGAAGCACCATAATAGGCTACAGTGTCGGCTAAATAACCATAGGGGCCGAGTTTTTCTTCAGGGTTACTCATCGGTATCAGATATTGGACATTCGCGCTCAGGCTGTCACCTACCTTGGTGATGGCGTTGCTAGCGTTGCCCAATGTTTGACCGCGTTGGTATAACTCGACCATTGCATCGCTGATCGTAGGGATAACCGGCACCGCATATAAACGCGCCATTGATCGGCTGTTGACTGTTGAAGGGTCAGCATCACCTACTATCGTGTTGATCGGCAGGTCACCAAATTGCAGAGTGTCGTCGCGGTTCAAATAGGCTGAAATGACCCAACCATCTTGCACTACTTTGTCATCCGCTTTTCGCTGGATGTGTACCCAGATACCGGTGTGGTTACGCTCGATAATCGTTATGTGCAGCCCCGGATTCAGCTTGCCCAATTGTTGAAAGCTGTCACTCGGCCCCGCATAAAGTACAGTTGCCTCATATGCGGTCGTTTCAGGCAAAGATTCCGGTGCGGTCAATGGCTGGAACAGTAAGGTAGTTGCGATGATGACCACATAAGATATGAGCAATTTCATTGAAAAGGGAGCCTTTATCACTTTTCACCGTGAATGACCGCTTATTGTATCATCACCGGATTTGTCGAATGTTTAGCTTTGCCGTTCAGCCAGCCATTTGTCGCGGTTTTTTCCACGCGCGATTTTCCCGCTGGAGGTTTTGATCAACCAGCCTTTATCAACCAGTGTAACGAAGTTCAGCGTTATGTCACTTTGTTTGCCCACTTGCTGGCGAATTCTTTGTGTAATTTGCTTTCGAGCAACGGGTTCGCTGGAATCTACTTCGGCTACTACGGCGATGAGTTCTGTGCCTTCTCGTGCGTCCTCTACCCCGAATACAACGGCGCGCCCTGGATGTACACCGGACACTGAATTGACAATCGCCTCAATATCTTGCGGATATATGTTCTTGCCAGCGTTAATAATCAGGTCTTTGCTGCGTCCAACGATATAAACTTCACCATCCGCAATATAACCTTTGTCACCTGTCTTGTACCAGCCATCCGCATCAAATGCCTGCAAATCATCACGGTGGTAATACTCGGTCAACATGCAATTGCTCTTAACCATCACCTCGCCAACGGCTCTTTCAGCCAAGGACTGGCCTGCATCATTCACAACGCGCACCGTTGTTCCCTCGATAGGTCGTCCACACGAAACTATCTTTTCGAGCTTGGTCTCATCAGATGTCGGTACAGCTTTCAATTCATTTTGAAGCACCTGTCGATCTATCACATCAATCTGCGGGTGCTTCCCAACAGGTGTTTGTGTCACTGCAAAAGTGTTTTCAGCCATCGCGTAGCTAACGGTTAGCTGGTCGCTGGTTATGCCGTTTGCCCCAAAACGTTCTGCAAATAGCATGTGACTATCATGACGAATTGGTTCAGAGCAGTTAATAAAAGCGCGTATGCTCGAAAGTTCAAGCCCTTCGCTGTCACGTTGCCGCACTGTTCGAGCACAGTGGTTGTAGGCAAAATTTGGCAGCCAACATAACGTCGCTTTATAGTCATGAATGGCTTTGAGCAGCATTGCCGGATGCCGCACCCAGTCAAACGGCGACATCAGTACCAGCGGCATCCCTTGCATTATCGGTTGCACGAACCCCGCGATTAGCCCCATATCATGGTATAGGGGCAGCCAGCTAACGATGATGTCATGCTTATTGAGCAATAAGGCATCACTATATGCGGCGAGTTGGTTGAGTACAGCCTCATGCGAAAGCGCCACACCTTTTTGGATACCCGTTGTCCCACTCGAATGTTGCAGAAAAGCGATTGTTGTTGGTAATGGCCTAACGGAGTCAAATTCTATGTTTGTGTCTGGCGAACTTGTTATTGCGCTCGACCCATATACCGGACAACTCACCCGTTCAGCAAGTGTTGGTGCGAAATTATCCGTCGTCAGGATAGCTCTTACCTCGGAGCGCGTCACCAATTCGCCAATATCCCGCATGTAAATTTCAGGGTCGAGTTTTTCGGTCAATGTCGGGAACATCGACGGTATCGCGCCTAAAAGCATTGCCCCCCAGAAAGCGTAAATGCTTTCTAAGTTTTGCGTGTGCGCGATAATTACCAGATCACCGGCTTCAACCCCCAATCTTTGCAATGCCAAAGCCTGTATGGTAATCGCTTGTACAAACTGCTGCCTACTCACATAGATTGGCTCAGCATCGGTTGCCACGAAAATAATCGCTGGGCGGTCATCATGAGGTTGCGCCAGTGTGACTGCGTCCAGCAGCGTGGAAAACGTCTTGCGGG
>JAPUDW010000336.1:0-256 GCA_027492915.1 Bacteroidota bacterium
AATTGGTATGAGGTCGTTTGATACAGCGGAACTGCGCGCGAACCGGTTGTCGGGTCGGGTGAATAACCTGCGTGCAGTGCCAGCGTATTAAAGTGCAATTCTTTACCGTTTGTGTTTGCCATTGTCCTGATCTCCTCTGCCTAAGTAGGTTGCTAAAACTGCTGAGTAGTTTTCAACAGTCAGCTCTTTCCACCAGCAACCTATCCGTCAGATAGATAAGAAAAAAAATTGGAAAATGTCGAAAGAAGAGAGGTAT
>JAPUDW010000336.1:266-7597 GCA_027492915.1 Bacteroidota bacterium
GTCAGATAGATAAGAAAATGGAAAGCGCTGACGGCTGCCAGCTAGCTGCTCACCGTTAAGGTGCCTTCGTCAAACTGGCTGCGGTCGTCCCGTAGCTGCCACACCTTCTGGTCAACCGCTTTGCCATTCACCACTGATGTGATGATGTAGGTGAAGTTCGGCAGCGCGTGGTCGCGGTCATAAATCGACGCAATCGCCGGTGAATCGGGATGGCTGTGGTAGTAGCCCACCAGCGTCAACCCGCGTTCGTCTGCTTGGTCTTCCAGCTTCATCCAGTCCTGCGGGGTCATGGCATAGCGGTGGAATTGTTCTTCTTTCTCGAACACATTCTCGATCTGGATGATTTCGGTGATGCTGGTGCTGTCACCCGCCCGCTTGCCCAGCAGGAATCCGCCGACTTCGTTGGGGTAGCCGGCTTCCATCTGCTTGAAAATGTCCTGTTGTAAACTGCTGGTCAAAACGGCTTGGATGGTCATTTCGTATCCTGTGTAAAGGGTGATGCAAACAAAAAGAGCCAACCGGTTCGGGTTGGCTCTTGGTTTCGTAAACCTGCGCTGCTTTTTAGTTCAGCGTGACCTCATCCCCGTCCGGCTTCGTGCGTAAGGCAACACATACCCATCATCATGGGCATACATGACATACACATCATCTTGGGGGAAGGGGTGGCAAAATTGCTGTTCATACGGTTTACAGTAACATGCTTTTTGATGGATTGCAAGACGTTGGTTTTATAGATACATCATTAGCCTGTTCCACGCGATAACAGGTAATCACGTACACATGCTTATTTGGGGTAGTGGTTATTTGGTAAGTGGACAATTTCGACACCTATAAATTTTAGGTTTACATTGTAGGGGCTAGACTGCGCAGCGTTCCAGCCCGCGCCATTAACCCTTATCTACCATTGCACCCACCACCGTTATTTTTACAATCGATGTATTGTTTGTAGGTCTAAATTCATCCACGCCACTGCTAGGCTTCGTTTACACACGGTTACTAAACGGTTTATAAATCCAAACCAAAACGGCAGTTTTTGCCCTAATCGAACTGCTCTGCGGTTGTTTCGACTGCTTCCACTTGCTTTTGGTGAATATTTTTTCGCCTATTCAATGGTCATTTGCCCATATTTTGTAATAGTACCCTTAATCTTGCCTGTTATGGCCTGTTTATCAGGCTTCATGAACTTTGCATAACTTGCTTAAAGTCTGTTGAATAAATTGAATCGGACGTTGATTCACGTCTTAGCTGAGTGCTATACTTAAACGAATGTGGATTTTTAATGACAAGTGTGTTGTTTCGAATTGTTATTTCTACCTATTTTTCTGTCATCCCGACAACCCTTATACAGCGCTTAACGCCCGGTATTGGGCTTTTTATGATTGTGAACAAACCATACTCAAGGAGATATGAACATGGCTGAAGTCGCAAAGAAAGGTCTTGAAGGCATTGTCGTTGCCGAAAGCAAGACCAGTTTAGTGAATGGTGCTGAAGGTAAACTTGTCTACGAAGGCTACTCGATTGAAACACTCGCTGAGAATGCTTCGTTTGAAGAAGTAGCCTTCCTGCTGTGGAACGAACGCCTTCCCAACAAGGCTGAACTCGAAAATTTGCGTTCAACCATCGCCACCGAAGCCAACCTTCCGGCAGAAATGATCGCCCAACTCAAGAGCTATCCGGTTAAGGCTGACCCGATGGCTATGCTGCGTACTGCCGTCTCGGCCTTAGCCATGTACGACAAAGACAGTGAAGACCAAAGTGTAGAAGCCAACCGCCGCAAGGCTATCCGCCTCACCGGTCAAATCACGACCATTTGTGCCGCCTGGGATCGTATCCGCAAAGGTAAAGAACCGATTGCCCCGCGCAAAGATCTGACCCTCGCGCAAAATTTCATCTATATGCTCAGTGGTGATGAACCGGATGCAACTGCCAGTGAAGCCATTGATGTTTATCTGGTGCTGTTGGCTGAACACGGCATGAACGCCAGCACTTTCGCCAGTCGTGTTACTGTTGCCACCGGCTCGGATATGCACAGCGGTATCGTCAGTGGTATCGGTACGCTCAAAGGCCCGTCGCATGGTGGTGCCAACGCCGAAGCCATGAACATGTTCCTTGAAATTGCTGAACCGGAAAATGTTGAACCGTGGTTCAAGAAGAACATTAAAGAAGGTGATCGCCGTATCATGGGTATCGGTCACCGTATTTATAAGGCACTTGACCCCCGTGCTGCCATTCTTGAAGAAAAGGCTAAGGCACTCGCTGAAAGCTCTGGTAACGAGAAGTGGTTCCAGATCGCCAAGAAGCTGGCTGATTCTGCCCGTGCTGACAGCTACTTCATCGAACGTAAGCTGTTCCCGAATGTCGATTACTACAGCGCCATCGTGTTGTATACCATCCACCTTGATGTGGATATGTTCACACCCTTGTTCGCCATGTCCCGTGTTGTCGGTTGGTCGGCTCATATCATCGAGCAGTTTGCTAACAACCGCCTCATTCGCCCCGATGTCAACTATGTTGGCCCGATGGGCTTGCAGTGGACACCCGTTGACCAGCGCTAACGGCTGCGTTTCCGCGTAGTATCCAAAAGGGATGACTTTAATGGGCATCCCTTTTTTGTTGCCTAACGCTGGCGCAATTGCTCAAAGGCAGTGAAGTTTCCCTGTAGCAAACGGGCTTTAATTTGTTCAGCGCATTCTGCCGTACTCAACTGCGATGTATCCACCTCAATATCATAGATGCAGCCTTGGTGGACAATGCCTGCTTGACCTGCTGCTTGCCCCAACGTTCGGTCGCCTCGATCTTTTTCGCGTGCTTCCAATACTTCCAGCGGACACATGATGCCCACGAACAGAACATCGTATCCGGTGAACACATTAAGGCAGTCGTCTAGCCATGAGGAATCGAGCAATACGTGGTCGGCAACCACGTTATTGCCTGTTTGGGTTAAGCCCGTTATCGCCCGATGCATTCCACGCATGAGTTGATGCCCATGCCAGCCGACTCTGGGCAGCAGTTCACCATTGTCGGCTTTTTCGTAGCCGATGACCTCATGCCACAGGTGAGGTTTCATGAGGTAATCAGTCGGCAGCATGAATAAGAATTTATCGATACCCGCTTCTAAATAAGCCTCGTTCAAGATTGGTTGTAATGCTTGTATGATGCTGGATTTACCGGCGCTGCTGGCACCGTTCATTAGGATAATTTTGCCCTGCGCCATCATTTTTCCTTTGCGTGTGCAACCTAACCTGTGCAGGCTGCGTAATGTTATCTAAATGCCAAACTTTTGAGGCTTATTATGTTACCTGTCAATACACTACATCCTGTTCGCAAACCCGCCTATGCAACATATGGGCTTATTCTACTCAATGCGCTGGTGTTTTTGTGGCAATTGACTCAGAGCAATGAGCAATTGAACCTCGCTTTTATGGATTACGCGGCTGTGATGTGCAAGGTGGCGCAAAACCCCATTTCAGTGGATACCACAGCCGATATTATCCGCAGTATGTTTTTCCACATTGGTTGGTTGCATATTATCGGCAATATGAGCTTTCTGTGGATTTTCGGGCGCAACGTTGAGAATTATTTTGGAACACGCCGCTTTTTACTTTTTTATCTGTTCTGGGGATTTGTCTCGGCTTACGCGCAGATCATCTTTAACTCAAACCAGTGCATCCCCTTGGTTGGTGCAAGCGGTGCTGTAAGTGGTATTCTTGGAAGTTACCTGCTGTTGTACCCAGGCACACGAGTACGGATGAACCTGCTTATCATCTGGAACTTTGATATTCCTGCCCTTGTTGTTTTGGGTTATTACCTCGTCGTTCAAATCTTCAATGGGGTTTTAGCACTCAGTGTTAATGCGGTTGGTGGCGTCGCTTTCTTCTCACATATTGGCGGTTATCTTGCAGGTATGCTGGTGGCATTCGTTTATATGATGTTCAAGGGGCCACCGGAACGGGTGACGTATATTGATTAGGTAGCATGTGCGTTTGATCTACTGCTATACTGTGGCGCGAAGGCTGAACGGCTTTCGCGCTTTTTATTACCATTAGCGAGGTTTGCCCATGCTTCCTATTCAGGACATCAACCCGACTCGCCGTTTTCCCATCGTCAATTACGCGTTGATTGCGATTAACGTGATTGTGTTTGTCACGCAGCTAGGTTTATCTGACCGCGAGCTGACACAGGTTTACGTGACGCAATCGGTGGTGCCGTATCTGGTTTCGCAAGCGCCGTTTGCACCGGAAACGCTGCTGGACTTTATCCGAAGTATGTTTTTTCACGGCGGTTGGGCGCACCTGCTTGGTAATATGCTCTACCTATATATCTTCGGCGACAACATCGAGGACCGGATGGGCAGCGTGATGTACCTCGGTTTCTATCTGATTTGCGGATTCGCGGCGGGTTACGCGCAGGTGTTGATTGACCCGACTTCGCAAATCCCATTGGTGGGTGCAAGCGGTGCGATTGCGGGTGTACTCGGTGGGTATCTGGTGTTGTTCCCGAATGTAAAAGTTCGAGCGCTGGTACTACTGGGCTACTTCTCACGGCTGACTGAAATTTCGGCGTTGATCGTGCTGGGCTTCTGGTTCGTGTTGCAACTGTTCAACGGGTTTATGTCATTGGGCGGCACGGCGGAAACAGGTGGCGGTGTGGCTTTCTTCGCGCATGTGGGTGGGTTCGTGGCAGGTGCAGCGCTGGTATTTATCTTCAAGTTGATTTTCCCACAGCCACCGGTTGACGATATGCGGAATATGCTTTACCAACGACAGGGCAGGGGGTAGCCTGCTCGATGTTCGGCAAATGGCAGGTGGGATGAGGGAGCATTGTACATAATAAAAGCGGATACACATTGGTATCCGCTTTTGTTGGGTTAGAAGTCGAATAGGTCGTCGAGGAATGATCCACGCTTGCGTTTGGGCTTTTCGTAGCCGCCACGTTTGTAACGCTCGTCATCATCATCGTCGTCACGATAAGCAGCAGCGGGCGGCTGCGGTTGGGCGACCTGCGGGATGGTGCGCTCGATAATTTTGTCGAGTTCGCCACGGTCAAGCCAGACACCCCGACACTGCGGACAGTAATCAATTTCGATTCCCTGTCGATCCGTGATTCTTAGTTCAGTTCCATCTATGGGACAAAGCATAGGTTACTCCTTCAACTTTGACTTGCCGGATGCATGGGCAACCAGCAAATTGATACATACTAGGTTTGGATGGCGGTCATTTCCCAATTGGGTGTGCTGCTCATCTCGCGCAAGCGCTGTACCCGCTGTCCGGTTGGCGGGTGGGTGCGGAATAAATTTATGAAGCTGCCACCGACCAACGGATTGACGATATACATGTGAGCGGTTGCCGGATTGACGGGGTGGGCGTTCATCTGCGCGGCTGGATTTTGTGACCACATTTCTAGCTTTTCCAGCGCGTCGGCCAGCGGCTTGGGATTGCCCATGATACGGGCACCGCCTGCATCGGCACTGAATTCACGCGAACGTGAAATCGCCATCTGGATGATGACCGCCGCAATGGGTGCGACAAAGATCATGACTAACCCACCGGCTCCGCCACCGTCGTCATCGTCACTGCTAAAGCCACCGAACATGGCTGACCACATTGCCATATCCGCCAACATACTGATCGCCCCGCCGATGGTTGCGGCGATGCTCGAAATCAGTGTGTCGCGGTGCTTGATGTGGGCGAGTTCATGGGCGATAACGCCGGCTAACTCGTCACGGGTGAGCAATTGGGTGATGCCAGTTGTTACGGCGACGACACCTTTTTCCGGACTGCGGCCTGTAGCAAATGCATTCGGGGCAGGGCTGTCGATCATATAAACACGCGGCATGGGCAGGTTCGCCCGCTGCGCCAAATTGGCAACTGTTTTGTACAGTTCGGGTGCTTCCTCCGGCGAGACGGGGTGCGCACCGCTGAAACGCAGCGCGATACTATCCGAAAACCACCATGCTCCCATGTTCATCAAGATGGCAAAGACGAAGGCGAATAACGCCCCGCCAGTGCCGCCGAGGGCAGAGCCGATCATGACTAAGAGTCCTGAAAGGCCGCCAAGAAGCAGGGTGGTTTTTACGGTGTTGTTCATTACTGCTTGTACTCCCTTACACTTTCATTTTCAGATCAAGACACCCCGCAAGCGGCGAAGGCTGCCTGCGGGATGGATGATTAACTCAGAATGCCACGGCGTACCAGCCACTTCTCGATTTCGGCTGCCCAGAACACAATCGTGCTGAGGACAACGCAGATGAGCAGTTGTTCGATTGTCAGCGGTGTGGTGTTGAAGATGCCGTTGAAGAAGGGCAGATAGACCGCGATCAATTGCAGGATGACGGTTACGACGACCGCGCCGAGCAGCATCTTGTTACCGGTAAAGCCGATGGAGAAGGTGGACTCGCGATGTGAACGCAGACCCAGCGCATGACCCATCTGGGCGACGGTCAGGAAAAAGAACACCATCGTATTCCATGTGTTAGCATTGAAGGTTGCTACACCGTTTTGATAGTTATTGAACGCCCACAAGCCGAGGAGCAGGCCGCTGACTCCGAGGACGATACCGACGATCACGATATGGCGTGCCAAACCGCGTCCGAAGATGCTCTCGTTCGGTGCATAGGGTGAGCGGTTCATGCCGCCCCGTTCGGCTTTTTCGACACCGAGTGCCAAAGCGGGGATACCGTCGGTAATCAGGTTCATCCACAAGATTTGCAAGGTGGTCAGCGGTAAGCCCATACCGGGGATTAGTTGTGTCGCCAGCAGCACGAACAGTTCACCGGTGTTGCTCGCCATCAGGTACTTCACGAAGCGGCGAACATTGTCGTAAATGGTGCGGCCTTCTTCAACCGCGCTGACGATGGTGGCGAAGTTATCGTCCACGATGACCATATCAGCCGCTTCTTTGGAAACGGCGGTACCCGTGATGCCCATTGCAACGCCGATGTTGGCGCGTTTGAGGGCAGGGGCATCGTTCACGCCGTCACCGGTCATGGCGACGATATGACCCTTGTTCTGGAGCGCCTGCACGATTTGCAGTTTGTTTTCTGGCGATACGCGGGCATAAACCGGCACCCGCTCAACCACACTTTCGAGTTCTTGCTGTGACAGTTTGTTGAGTTCTTGGCCGGTCATGGCGGTATCTTGTTCGGTGGCGATACCCAGATCACGGGCGATATTGAGCGCGGTCAGCGGGTGGTCGCCGGTAATCATCACGGGGCGGATGCCAGCCGTGCGGCACTTGGCAACCGCGTCACGCACTTCTTTACGCGGCGGGTCGATGATGCCTTCCATGCCGACGAACACCATATTCTTCTCGACTTCTTCGGGTGTCCAATG
>JAPUDW010000337.1 GCA_027492915.1 Bacteroidota bacterium
TGAGAAGCTTTCAGATTACCTTCTTTTCCTTAACTTGGTGCATATGGGGCGCACGGCGGTGTGCCCTTTTTATTTTCTAACCCCAAACACTTTCCATCCCCCAAAACAACGCCTTTTCGTAGGGACTAGATATTGGTCGTTGATAATTAAATTCGGTAAAAGGATACCAACGGACAGCATGTCCCACGGGAGGCTTCGCACTATGCTGTCCCTACGAGGTCAATGTTGTGTAGGGACGAGATACATCTCGTCCGTCTTATCCCAATTACCGAATTATTTCATCAACCATCAACATCTCGTCCGCGCCCCCAACCCCCAACATCATCTCCGTGCGCGACGATCTAATAATTTAATCACCCTCTAGGTTTGTAAATTCGAACCATCAAATCAGAATTTTTGTGCTAAAATATAATTTGTGCCTCCATTCACCTTGGCGCACTGTGTGAAGCCTCCTGCGGGATGGCGATTCGTATGCATTCGTATTGTTCTTTGACTGGAGACTGATAGTCGGTGATTGACGACTAATGCACTTGCTCTTACGTTCGCCAATTCGGCAGATTGAGAAGAGCGAATAGCCGAATCGTCATTCGGCGGCAGCCATACGGGAGCCATTCGCCGAACGTCCGCCATTTCAGCGCCGCGCTCCCTCACTTCCGCCGTGCAAAAATCACCTATCGGCGGCTGCACGGGAGCGAACCGCCCGCCATTTCAGCGGATAAATGTGCAACTTGTGCAAATTCCGCCAATTGATCGTCACATAAATTGAGGGGCGTTTAGTCAAATGGTATCGGTTCGATGTGCCGCACCGTATAGCGGTTCACGCCGTTCGGGGTTTCGATCTCGACAATATCCCCGATGCGCTTGCCCAGCAGCGCCTTCCCAATCGGCGAATTGTCGGACGCATCTTCAACACCGGGGCCGACGTTGGTACGGGCAGTAATTTCCGCGCTGGAAACCACATCCAGTTGGAATTCCTCATGCGCCTCAAAGTCCCACAGCGTCACCCGTTCGCCGGTGTTCACCCGTTCGGGGTCGGGGTCTTCGTAAATTTCGGCACGGTCAAGGATATAACGCAGGTGACCGATCTTCTCGTCCATACGCTCTTTGCGCCGCCGCGAGTCAAACTCGACGGCCACATCAGCGTCATCATCATCGCCACCCGCCTTATCATTCAGCGAGTCACCGAGGATAGCCCGTTCATTTTTGGCTTCATCTTCCAACTCGGCGAGCTGCTGTTTGATCTGTTCATAACCCCGTTGAGTCAGGACAAATTTTTCGTCGGACATGATTATTTCTCCCCTTATTGCTAGCAGAATCATACCTGCTCAGAAAAGGGCAGGCTATAGTCAACTCGTTTAAGAATAAAGGTAAAAGGCGGTTTAGGGGAAATGAACCGCCTTCGTGTAGTGGGGTATCGTTAGCGAGAATTTAGTGGTTCTTCGCCTTTTCTTCGCTCTCGACGCGGTAGCCGGTACCCTGAATAATATCCAGCGGCTTACCGGCGATTTCGGCGCGGTGTTCCTCGACAATATGTTCCGGCACCACCGAGGCGAATAGGCGCATCCCTCCCAGCACAATCGCCAGATCATCCAACTGCCCTAAGCCGATAATCATATCGGGAATAATGTCGATGGGTGAAAGAACGTACAGCACCCCGATGATCGGAATCGCTTTCGCCCACAGCGGCACACGCGGGTCGCGGATCAGGTGCCATGTCAGGCGGATTTGGTCAACAATTGCACGCAGCATGAGTATTTAATCTCCCGGTCTATAGTCGCCAGCTACCAGTCCACACTGATGTAGCACAACCTTTTATTTGGTATTGGCATCCATACCCTATTATACGCAAATTAAGGGGTGGGGTTGCTCTGCCGGTGGATGAAATCAGCCACGAGGGCGAAAACCGTTTCGCGCTCCGAATCCTGCGGCAGGATGTGGTCGCTGTGTTCGAGGGTATGCTGCTCCACCACCTGCGTTTTGACGTTCGCCAAAATCGTGTCGCGGCTGTCGAGCGATACCGTAACATCCGCTTTGGAATAAACCAGCAGCAGTGGTACCTCGACCGAGGATAAGCACCCCCGCACGATACCCGCCAGCGCGAACAACTCGGCAACGGCGGCGGTTGACCATAAGTTGTGCCGCACCCGCCCGATAACGACTTCCCCTCGCCGCGTCTGCTCGTCGTGGATCGTTTGCAGCAGTGCGCTGCGGTCGGTCTGGTCGGTATACGGACGCAGCCACTTCGCCCAGTAGGCAGCCGCCATCGAACGATTATTAAACTGCACCGGTGTCGCCAGTGCCGCGATTCCATCAACCCGCGCGTTAGCCGCTAGCAGCAAGCCTAACATGCCGCCCATCGAATGCCCGACCACAAACACCTGCTCACACTGGCTGCGTAAGATGCCCAGTGCATCCACTGCCGCCGTGTACCAGTCTTGCCAGTGCTGTCGTGCCATGTCGTGGTGGTCAGTCGCGTGGCCGGGCAAGCGCGGCGCGTAAACCGTGTAACCCTGCGCGGCAAGGTGCGCCCCCAGCCAGCGGATTTCGGCAGGCGAGGCCATAAACCCGTGCAGGCACAGTACACCCGTACTGCCGCCCCGAAAGAAGAAGGATTCGCCGCCAGCCATGATGTGAGGGAGTAAATTCGTCATGCGGCTGATTGTACAAGCCTCGACTATCCTCCTGCAAGCCGCGTCGCCCAAACTCATTTTCTTGTAGGGAATGCTTTCAGACCATTCCGCGTAATCATCACGAACACGGAAATTTCGTTGTAGGGTCGCACTGCGGTGCGCCCTCCGCGCTTTCGCCCCAAACATCATCTTTTTGTAAGGGCTATGGCTGTGACCCCCCGCCTTTCTCTCTCGATAACAGGTCGCATTTTCGAAGCGGGTGTATGCTGGGAGATGCTGAGTTCGTACTTTGCGCCTTTCGGGTGGTGCGATTAAGCTTTTATTCGGTACACTCCAACATAAATATTTTTTAAGAAGAATGAGGTGAGGGCGAGTCAGCGACTTACCCGTCCAACGATGTCATACCGGATAAGGAAAATATGATGCGTCGAATTGGAATTTTCGCACTGTGTCTGCTGCTGATGGTCGGCTATGCACGGGCGCAGGATGGGATGAATTTACCCGCGCCGCTCTACCTGCTCACCAACAACGGGCAGGTGCAGCGTGTGGGCTTGGGGACGGAAGGCGTGACGACCGTTACGCCGGAGGATCTGTTCGTGGTGGATTTCGGCGTTGCGCCCGATGGCAATTGGCTGGCCTACCGCACGCAGGACGGCCTCAACATCCGTAACATGTACACCGAAGCCGAAGCGGTCATTGAAGAAGGCACGGCTGATCTACCCCCCTCCCGTGGGCATGGGGATACGCTGGCGTGGTCGCCCACCGGTGATATGATCGCCTATACCACCGCTTACGGGGCGCGCGTGTACACCAACACCCCTACCGAAGCGCTGTTCGCCGACCTTCGCGAAGGCGTGTTTGTCAATTTGCAATGGTCGCCCACTGGTGCGTACTTGGCTGCCGAGGCTGAAGGTGACATCTGGTGGTTATACCGCCGCGAAAATAACGCCCTGATCCTCACCAGCGCTATTCCTTCGTCCATCGGTTTGTCGTGGGTAAGCCCTACTGAAGTGGTGTTTGCACCTGCGAACGGCGGCCTCATTCGCATGAATCTTGCCGCCGGTAACGCGCAAACCATCTTGCTTGACGAGTCGTGGCGCTATCGACTTCCCGCTACTCAACCGGACGGAACGCTGGTGCTGTTCGGGGTGCAAAAGGTCGATACCGAAGTGCCGGAAGGCAGCGCCCGTCTCATCAGCCTCGCGCCCAACACACCCCGCAGCAGCGCCATGACCGAAATTGTGTTGGAATTGAACGGCACCAATTGGGCACCCAACGGCAACCTCATTCTCGCCTTACGCGGCGGTGTACTGGCGTTGATCTTACCCGCGACTGGCGAAGGTTTCCCGCTGCCGTTTGCCGATGTAGTGGCTTATAGTTGGGGGCCGCTTCCAATGAACACGGTTGAAGGCGTGGCGCTCACCAGTGAAGGGGCATTCCTCGCGGCGGATGGTAACAATGTGCAGCAGGTCTGGCGCTTACCTGCTAACAGTAGCCCGCCCGTGCAGGTGACGCAGGCCAGCCTTGATGTGACAGCCTACGTAGTCTCCCCCGGCGGTAGAGAAGTCGTTTTCGCCAGCGGTGGCAGGTTGTGGGCGCAGGGCTTTGTGACCCAGAGTGCGCCGCGTGTGCTGGTGGATAAAGCCTCTTTTGCCCGTGAACTCACCTATAACCCCAATGGTCAGCAAATCGCCTTTGTGCTGCCGGCGAGCGAGGGTATCGAGGGTGGCATCTGGCTTGTCTCGGCGCAAGGGGGCGATGCCAAACTTGTCTTGGCTCACGGCGCACCGAATTATCCCCCCGGTTCGATTTTCAGCCAGCCCGTATTCGCGCCCAACATCAACGGCCTGCTGGTCACGCGATCTGCTGCCAATTACCCCGAAGCGCTGCTGCTGATGGACTTGAACGCGCTCGAAACCGAGGAGATTGGGGTTGCCAGTAAGGCCATCTGGCTGCAAAGCGGTTTTGTGCTGGCCTACAACAGCGGCTTAGGCTACGGTGAGAATACCAGCGAACAGATTATTTACCGCATCGACCCTGCCCGTCCCGCCGAGGCTGCCAAGATCGCTGCTATCCCCCAACCGGCGCGGATTGTGACGATGCAGGATGTGGTTGCGGCGCGGGCGCGGTTGGTGCTGGGTAGTTCGCAGATCGGCCCGCGTGCTTTAAATGTCGCTGATATGCTGACGACTACTGGTGCGATTACGGCGGTCGGTAATGGTGGCTTCATGGTGCTGCCAGTTTTATCGCCGGATGGTCGTTATTTGGCAGGTCAAACCCATGAGGGCGGGGCGCTTACCATTCGCGATTTGCAGACGGGGCAGCAGGTGACGCTGACCGCACCGCCGCAGATAAGCAGCTTCTCATGGTTGCGCTAATCCCTTACTTAACAATCGCGTGTATGATGGATGTCATAATGTTGTCTTAAATATTGTGTTGCAAGTTTGCACCCACTGTGGGGTGGGGAGCAGCACACCTTCAAGGAGGTGGCGTAATGCCATCGGAACGTGTATTAGTAATTGAAGATGAGGCGCGGATTGCCCAGTTTATTGAGCGTGGTTTGATCTATGAAGGCTATCGGGTGAGTGTTGCGCGGGATGGGCATACCGGCTTAACGATTGCGCGTGATAATCCGCCTGATCTGGTGGTGCTGGATTGGATGCTGCCGGGGCTAGATGGTTTGGAAGTGTGCAAGCGGCTGCGGGCAGCCAGTGATGTGCCGATTCTGATGTTGACCGCTAAGGACGACATCAAAGATCGCGTTGCCGGTTTGGATGCCGGTGCTGACGATTACCTCGTCAAGCCCTTCTCGGTAGACGAACTGATGGCACGAGTACGCGCATTATTCCGCCGCTCGGTTCCGGCCTCGCGACCGGAAATTCTGCGCTTTGCCGACCTGACGTTGGATACCGGCACGCACCGCGCTTACCGTGGTGAACGCCCGATTGACCTGACTGCCAAGGAATATGAACTGCTCGAATTGTTTATGCGGAACCCGCGTCAGGTATTGACCCGCGATGTCATTTTTGACCGCGTTTGGGGTTATGACTTCGGCGGCGAAAGCAACATCATCGAAGTGTATGTGCGTTATCTGCGCCAGAAAACCGAAACGGAAAATTCCCAGCGTGTGATCCATACCGTGCGCGGCGTAGGCTATGTCCTGCGCGAGGAAGAATAGAACCGGGGTGTTAGGTAAGGCTGTGGCATTACAACGCCAGTGCCGCAGCCGAAGTAGTTAGTGTGAACAGCATGACCATCCGCAAAAAACTCATCATCCTGTATGCCGGATTAATCGCCATTGTCATTATCTTTTTTGGCCTCGGCGTGTTTTCTGTTATCCGCGCGACATGGATTGAAACGGTGGATGCCACCCTGCGCGAAACGGCGGATCAGGTTATCAAGAACAGCGACTCTTATCCGGTGGGTGAGTTTGGTGCGCCAACACGGATCGTATTGGTACTGCCCCAGTTGGATATTTTCCGTGCCTCGAACATTCTAGTGCAGGCGTGGGCACCCAACGCCGAGGGCAAGTTTGAACTCCGTGCCCAGTCGGATAACCTCCGCGACTATGCCCAACCACTCGACCAGAACGCCCTAACGGCTACCACCGCCGAAATCACAACCGTCAAGAAAGACAATGCCGAGGTGCGCGTCATGACGGTACCGCTGCGCCTTAATGGGCAGGACAGCATCTTTGGCTTGATTCAGGTTGCCGACTCATTGGATACAGTCAATCAGGCCACCAGCCGCCTATCGCTGTTAATTCTTGGCGTCGGTATCCTCGCGGTGCTGTCTTCGCTGGGCTTGGGCTATTGGCTCTCCGATCAAACATTGCGCCCGATTGAAACCCTTACCGAAGCGGCGGATAATATCGCCACTGCCAAAGACCTCGAAACCCGTTTGACATGGAATGGGCCGATGGATGAGTTAGGACGGCTGACCGTTGTGTTTAACCGCATGATGGATCGTCTTGAGCATCTCTTTACGGCACAGCGCCGTTTGGTGGCGGATGTCTCCCACGAACTGCGTACCCCCTTAACCGCCATTCGTGGCAACCTCGACCTTGTGCGTCGCTATGGCATGGATGAGACCTCGCTTGAAGCCATGCACAGTGAATCCGAGCGTATGTCGCGTATGGTTGATGACCTGCTGCTGCTGGCACGCGCCGACTATGGCAACTTGGTTATCGATATGATCGAGATCGACGCGGATACGGTCGTCACTGAAGTGTTCAAAGAAGCCCGCATTCTCGCCAAAGACCGCAACCTGCTCATCCGTATGCACCACATCGAGCCGGTGCGCCTCAATGGGAATAGTGACCGTTTGAAACAGCTTTTGCTCAACTTGGTCAGCAACGCCATTAAATTCACGCCCGACGGTGGTCAAATTGGCTTGTCGCTGCGCCAGTCGGGTCGTGAGGCGGTCTTGCAGGTCACCGATACCGGTGTTGGCATCGAGGCTGAGGACATCGCGCATGTGTTTGACCGCTTCTATCAGGCCGATACCTCCCGTACCCGCATCCACAACACGGGCGGCGCGGGCTTAGGCTTGTCGATTGCCAAGTGGATTGTCGAAGCCCACGGTGGCACGATTGAAGTCAAAAGCCGACCGAATGTCGAAACGGTGTTCACGGTGCGCATTCCGACCAGCGAACAAACCCTCCCGCTGGTGAGCGAAGATGGTCAGTCCTACAGCTCAATCGCGCTGCAAAAGTTGGGCTTGTCCCGCCGTAAAACCCCGGTCGATGGGATGATCGAACGGCGTTACCCTCCGTCGTAGGTCGGACGACACACCATCCCATTTCCATTTATAATCGCCGTATAATAAATCGTTGGTGCATGTGAACTCGTGCGCCTTATGGAGATACGACGATGCGTAGTCTACGCTTGTTTCAACGGCCTTCATTCTGGCTGGTGCTTGTCCTACTGCTGGTGGTTATTCCGCACAGCATAAGCG
>JAPUDW010000338.1 GCA_027492915.1 Bacteroidota bacterium
CAGTGGTGATTGCACCCAGATTTTCCCACTCATCCTCTTTTTGACCGGAACCATGCAGCAGGACGACAACTGGATAGCGTTTAGCAGTTTTCTGGTAGCAGGGCGGTACGTAGACCCGATAACGCAGATTTTCGCCGGAAACCGCGCTGGCGAATTGGTCGATACGCAGCACTTGACCCGCCGGTTCGTCGCAGGGTGGCGCTGTGGGTGACGGTAAAATCTCTAGGGTGAGTGTGGGAATGGGCGTATTGGTGGCCGGCGGTGTAGCGGTTGGTGGTGGGGTGGCGCTGGGTATCGCCGTAATAATAATTACAGCAGGGGTTGGTTGGCTGCCTAACGGATCACAGGCAGCGAGAAAAATCGTTAAGAGCAGAATAAGAGTTGAGGTTAGTGGTTTGTTTTGCAGCATAGTCTGTTATTATATCCATATTCGCCTAAAGACAAACCTCCTAAAAAGCAATGGTTCTTCAAATTCGTGCCTTAATTTTTGATTTGGATGGCGTGCTGGCAGAAACACCGATGCTGCATTATCACTCGTGGATGCGGTTGGCGCAGGACGAGGGTCTGCCATTTACGTGGGAACAGCACGAAAAGATGCAGGGGTTGGTGCGACGGCACAGCCTAGAGGTGTTTTTGGGCGGCAAACCGGTGACAGACAGTGAAGCCGTGGTGTTGATGGCACGGAAGAACGACTATTTTGTTGAATATTTGCAGCAGCTTTCGCCAGCCGACCGTTTGCCGGGGACAGCCGAGATTATGGAAGAGGCACGGGCAGCGGGCTTAAAGGTGGGTTTGGGATCATCCAGCCAGAACGCTAAGCAAGTGGTAGAGAAGTTGGGTTTGCTGCCGCTGTTCGATGTGATGGCGGATGGTACGACGGTGCCGAATAACAAACCTGCACCGGATATTTTTTTGTGGGTGGCGAAACAATGTGATGTGCTGCCAAATGAAGCGGTGGTTTTTGAAGACTCATTCGCAGGGCTGCAAGCGGCGTTGGCCGGCGGCTTTTGGGCGGTGGGCTTGGGTGGCAAACATGGGGCGGGGGCGCACGCCGAGTTGGCAACGTTGGCAGAGGTCAATTTGAGTACACTCGTCGGGCGGTTGAACGAAGCGGCGGAGAAGGCATAAATTCACGATTCTTTAAAAGTCACTCTTGCAAAGTGCCGTTGGCTGACTATAATGTATATCATAGTGCGGGCGTAATTCAGCGGTAGAATGCTTCCTTGCCAAGGAAGATGTCACGAGTTCGAATCTCGTCGCCCGCTCACTTGTATAAGCTCCGAATTTGCGGAGCTTTTTTGTTCCCTCTTACCAGCCTTATGAGGGTATCCACATGACCTTTGCCAGCCTGACGTATGACGAACAGGTTGCCCAACTGACGGCTGCTGCCCAAGCCGTACTGCCGCGTTATGGTTTGAACGGCGCGGCGATTTCCTTAATTTCCTACCTCAATAATATTGTATTTAAAGTGATTGCTGCTAACGGCGAGATCTATGCGCTGCGTGTTCACCGCCCCGGTCATAAGCGCATCGAGTGGATACAGTCGGAAGTCTTGTGGCTTGCGATGATTAGCCAGCAGACTGCCATGCATGTGCCGCAGCCGGTTGCGACGACAGTGGGTGATTGGTTGGCTGAAGTCCATGTAGAGACACTTGAATCGCCGCTGCCGTGTGTGCTGTTCCGGTGGATCGTAGGGCACTTTTACAGCGCTGCTGATATTTCGTTAGCGGATGTCTCCCGCGCGGCGGGGTTTATTGCGGAATTGCACAATTTCGCGACCACGGTGACGCTTCCGGCGGCGTTCAACCGCCCACGCCTTGATTGGGAAGGCTTCTTCGGTGAGGAGTCCGCCTATAACCCCGGTGAGGGTGCGCGGATATTTACGGCTGACCAAAAGGTGGTGTTCAGGGAAATCGAGGCTGAAGTGCAAACGGTATTCCATGAACTCGACGCGCTGCCGCAATCATTTGGTGTGATACACGCTGACTTCCTGCCGAAGAATTTCTTGTTTACGGACGCTGGTGTGGCGGCGATTGATTTTGATGATTTGAGTTTAGGCTATTATGCTTATGATCTCGCGCCAAGTTTGCTGCTGTTCAAGGCGGAAAGCCGTTATCCAGCGCTGCGCGAGGCGTTGTTAGCCGGTTATAGTGCGGTGCGGGGTCTGCCGCCCAAACACGACCATTATCTTGAGTCGTTTATGGCGGCGCGGCTTTTGGCTTCGTGTTTATGGCAGGCCGGGCATTTGCATCACCCGCATGTCCGTGAACATGCAGCGGAAGTGATTGCAGGGCGCACCGAAGAATTGAAACGATTCTTGCAGACGGGTCGGTTATAAAAGGCGGTAACTGATGACCACAATTTTGCACATTACCTCGATGCCGGAATGGCAAGCGGCTTTAGCAGTTGGGGCGTACCGCGCACCGTCGCTGGAAAAAGACGGATTCATCCATTGTTCGACCCGTGAGCAAGTGCTGCCTGTTGCCAACAACTTTTACCGTGGTCAAACGGATTTGGTGCTGCTGGTGATTGATGTCGATCTGTTGCAATCACCGCTCAAGTGGGAAGGGCCGATTAACCCCGTGACCGGAGAGGCGGAAACGAGCAATGATAAGCTGTTCCCGCATATCTACGGCGCGATTGACATCGAGTCGGTCGTTAATGTCGCGGCATTCCCACCAAAAGCCGATGGTACGTTCGATTTGCCGGATGTTTAACCGGCATCCCCCAAGAATTCCCCATACACTCGTTTGAAATCTGCCCATGCTTCGGTATGCACTGGATGCCCACAAGCGAACATTTCTAAGCGTCCGTTGGGGGTACGTTCGATAAAAGTTTGGGCGTAAGCGGCAGGATTGAGCGTGTCTTTATCGCCAAGCATGATGAGCAGCGGGCAGGCGATATTCGGCGCGAGGCTCAAGCTGATGTCGCCGCCGGTATCAATGGTGTGCTTCATGGCATCAATCCACTGGAGGATGAACGCATTAGCATCCGGTATGCCGTGCAGTATTTTTTCCTCATCAGTAATCCATGCAGCGGGGTACATACTTTGTACACGGGGACGGATGGCCGGTGTGAAGTTGCCGACTGCGCCGATGACCGCGACGGATTTGAAGCGCGAGGGTTGTAAGCCCGCAGCAACCAGCGCCGTTTCGCCACCATCAGAGTAACCGAGTATGTGGGCGGTGGGGATGTTCAGCGCATCCATGAAAGCGAGAATATCTTTAGCATCACGGTGGTAAAAGTCGAGCGGGAAGTCACGCGGCTTGGGAGTTGATTCACCATAACCGCGTAGGGATGGCCCGTAGACGTGGAAGCGTTCGCCCAACCACGCCATAACCTGCCCAAGATCACGCTGGGCAGTGCCGAGAAGGCCGTGCAGTAAGATCAATGGCTGACCGCTGCCAACTTCGTCGTAATGCAGGCGTGCGCCGGTGGAAATGTCGATGAAAGTCATGGTTAAGAGACGCTTTCTGGTGATTCAGGTTTTTTCACTGCCGTTTTCATGACATCACCCAAAGATACACCGAGGGCAAGTAAGCCGATGATGCCCCATATGGCGTAACCCACGATATTAATGCCGTGAAACAGGAATCCGAGTGATACACCGCTTTCGTTGGGGATGCCGATGGTTTGCCCCGCGATGATGATGGAGGCCTCGAACGGGCCGAAGCCAGCGACGCTGATGGGTACCGCGTTACCCAGTGCGGCGAGGGCGAGGCCAAGCAAGGTGAGCAAGAAGCGGCTGTTTTCATCAAGGGGAGCGCCGTTGGCATCCGGAATATTCAGGGCGCGCACCAGTGCATAAAAGGTGATGAATGAGGCTCCCCACGAGATGAGCGTCCATGCGATGGCGAAAAGGGCGCTGCGAACGTGGGTTAAAGGTTTGAGGCCGACGAGCAGTTGGTCAAACAGCTTATTTAGCCCCATCCGTTTTAGGAACGGCAGAAAGCGTTCGACGAGTTCGAGGAACTGATGACCGATTTTGGGGAAGCGAGCGAAGAACACCATGACCGCAAATGCAACGACGACTAAAGCGCCAAAGATGGTAGTGGGTTGGATGACTTCCGGCGGTACATTCGGGATGCGGGTGATGGAGAACACGAGCACGATGACCACCAGCAGTGTGTCGATAAGGCGTTCCAGCACTACGCTTGTGGCGGCAGTGACGACAGGCACACCTTCGCGCGTGATGAGGATGCTGCGCGCGACCTCGCCGACGCGAAAGGGCAGCAGGTTGATCAGGAAGCCGAGATTGAGGATATGGGCGGTACGCAGCAGCGGCGGCTTAAAATCCAATAGGCCATGCCAACGGATGCCGCGCAGCCAAAGACTGGCTGTAATCCCAAGAAGTGAGACGATAATCCAACTGATTTCAGCTTGCTGAATGCTTTTGAGGACTTCGTTAATGTCCACACCGCGCAAGGCAACCCACAGGAAAAACACACTTACGACAATACTGACGATCAGGAAAATGGCACGACGCATGAAACCCCCTCTTAAGCAGTCAATGGCAACACTGGTCAATGGCACAGGGTAAAAGGTGGGTACTTCCCTACCTACGGATACGCTCCCAAACTACTGTGCCTAATCTTACATTGCAATCGCCTAAATGGGGTATGGTTAGTCTCACAAGGCATGTTTACGCTGTGGTTTCTCACTTTTTCCTAAGACAACCTGTCCGGTTTGCCCGTTGACGAGCGCGGTGCGGCGGTCTTTATCCTGCTCGACCAATTGGGCGATCCACACTGGTGCCAGTACGAGCCGGAAACTCATATGTTGAATGTTGGTAAACACGTTGATGGTGACTTTTTCGGTTTCGCCCAAGTCGCGGCTGCCGAACTTGTAACGCATCGCGGCGGAAATATGGCTGCGGGCTTCGAGCGCGGCGGCATCAAAGTCCTGCGTGTAAAGTTGGGCGGGATATTTGGCGAGTAGGTTCGGTGAATAGTCGAGCATTTCGACTGTGTGATAGTCGCCCAACTGACGGGTTAATTCTTTGGCGGGTGACACGGCGGCACACACTTCAACATCGCCAAAAATTTCGTTGAACTTGGTCTGGGTATAGGTCTCCGCTGGTGTCATGGTGCGGGTGTAGCCATAACCGCGGTTGGTCGGTTCGGTACGGATGCGGGTGCGCGAGACTTCGACGGTGGCGTCAAACATCCAGAAGGGCAGGTAATAGCCGTTCAGGGTAGCGGACGCGATTTTATTGTTATCGAACCAGCCTTTGATGCGTTCGGTCACGCGCTTCAACTGCTCTTTAATGAGTCGGCTGGCTTCTTCCCGCGTGACTTTGAAGGGGATGATTCCGTCTGGTTGTTCAAACGAATCCAGTGCGTCTTTTTCGATGACCTGATTTGATGCGCAGAATGGGCAGCGTGTTGAGAGTTCACTGGCTGCAATCGTGCGTTCAGCGCCACATTGGTTGCAGTGCAGCAAGCGCTCACCGATCAGCCATTTAATGGGTTCGGCACGGCGTTCGAGCAATGCGGCGAAAAGAAAGTCGCCGTTGGGGTTAGCCTTGCCGTTTTCCGGCAGTACATAACCGCAGAAGCCACATTCGGTGCGTCCAGTATGGTCATTGGTGGTTAAGCTGCCGTTGCATTTGGGGCAGCGGGTGTTTTTGATGGTGGTTTTAACAGCATCATCGACACGCTTGATGACCGGCCCCTGACTATTCAGACCTTTTTGTGTTTGTTCGACTGTTAGTCGCCCGTTCAAGACCATCATCATTTGCATTGCTTCGCCGTGCGAGGGGTTGACGGCTAAAATGCTGCTGAGATGCTCACGCTTCACGGCGGGGTCATCGCTGATTTTTGCCATCCAAATGTGAGCATCATCGAAATCCGATTGAATGTCGATGGCATCTTGCAGACTGTCGATTGCTGCTGCTTTATTGCCGTCAAATAAATGGTCGTGGGCGGTATAAAACAGGGCAACAGCGCGGGGTTGTATGGCTGACGGATTTGCCAGCGCGACATTCGGGCGCTTGCCTTTGGCGCGAATTTGTTCGGCGCGTTCGTCGATACCAGTGGTTGGCTTATACCCACATTCGCGACAGAAAACACTGGTTGTCGCCATATTGAAGGTCATTCGGTTGCCGCAGGTTGGACAGTCGAGTTTAATTCCCATTCCTCAATACTTGGTAGTGCAAGTGGCATATTTTTAGTATATGGGCGAATGTTCGCCACCAAGCACCCCAAAAAATAAGGTTTCGGAATTAATGCTTGTGCATGGCTAACTTGCCTCGCGCATAAATTGCTCGACTGCCTCGCGCGTGGGCAGCGCCGGAATTGCCCCAAGCTGTGTGGTGGTTAAAGCTCCAACGGCGTTCGCCAGTTTGAGGATTACGGTTAGATGGTCGGCATAATCCTGCTTATGTTCGAGGATGCCGACCAGTAAACCCGCGACGAAGCCATCACCCGCGCCGGTGGTATCAACGGCTTTTACGCTAAAGCCCGGAACTGAAACATGACCGCTGCGGGTATAAACGGTCGCGCCTTCTGCGCCTTTTGTGACGGCGATGAGTTTTATAGAGTCGCGCCAGAGCGGGGTGATGTCGTGACCACCCGTCATGAATTCGACTTCTTCTTCGCTCACTTTGACGATAGTGGCGTAGTCCAAACCGCTGAACATACCCTTCCGTGCGGCTACGGCATCCGGCCATAAGGCCAGCCGTAAATTGGGGTCGTAGGAGATGATTTTGCCCTGTGACCGAGCAATGTCCGCCGCTTTGAGGGTGGCGGAGCGGCTGGGTTCATGAATGGTTGTCAGTGAACCAAAGTGAAATATGTCTTTGCTATTGATGACATCGGCAGCTACATCTTCCGGTCGCATGAGCATATCGGCGCTGGGGTTTCGGAAGAACACGAAGCTGCGTTCACCATCGGCTCGGAGCGACACAAAGGCAAGAGCGGTGCGGGCTTCATCCGAATAGCGCAAACCGCTCACATCGACGTTATCAGCTTTTAAGACTTCGGCGAGGTGATGACCGAAGGGGTCGTTCCCGACCTGCCCTAAAAATGCGCTGGGATGCCCCAACCGTGCCACCGCTACCGCGACGTTGGCGGGTGCGCCGCCGGGGGCTTTCTTGAAGCCGGACGCATCCCCCACGCTGACGCCATGTTCCAGCGCGACAAAATCAATCAGTAGTTCCCCTAAACTGGCTACGCTCATATGTGATTCCCTTCAAATAAAAACTAATTAGGCTAACTGTCTGGCGATGGCTTCACCTGCCGCTGTCCCCGATAGGTATGCGCCTTCAACCCGTGCCTCCCCGAAGGCATCTCCGGCGAAATACAGGGGTGGTAAGCCTGCTGCCACGAGATAAAGGTCAGGGTGTAAGACAGTCGGTTGCGAATAGCGCCAACGCTTCAGTTCGGCTTCTACAATGACCGCGCCATCCGCGAGGAATTGCTCGAACTCGCCGCGCACGAAAGCGAAGGCATCGGCTTCCGGCTGCTCCCACCAATATTGGCTGACGCTCATGCCAGAATGTACGGTGATGATGTGGGCGTCCGGCGAAATGCCTTTGCGCTGGTTGTCGCCGATCCAACTGATAGCGGAATCGGGGCGCA
>JAPUDW010000339.1 GCA_027492915.1 Bacteroidota bacterium
AGTTTTAGCATTGTTCATTTGATGGCAGCGGGTGAGGCTGGCGCGTACAACATCCCCGGTTATGCCGGTATTGATGTGATGACGTTTGCCAAACTCTGGTTCCCCTTCATCTTCATTGGGTTCGCAGTGTTGGCGGGTGTGTTCCCCTTCCACAACTGGTCGCCGGATGGTCACGTTGCGGCACCAACTGCCGTGTCGATGATCCATGCAGGTGTGCTGATGAAGCTCGGTGCATATGCGGCGCTGCGTATGGGTATGCAGTTGATGCCTGAAGGCGCTCAAGTCCATATGCCGTGGATTGTGTTCCTGACACTCGTGAATGTTGTTTATGGTGCGTTTATCGCCTTCCGCCAGCGCGACTTTAAGTATGTTATCGGCTTCTCGTCGGTCAGCCATATGGGTTTGGTATCGATGGGTTGGGCAACCATGAATGTCGTCGGTATGACCGGCGCTGGCTTGCAGATGTTTAGCCACGGCGCGATGACGGCCTTGTTCTTCGGCTGCGTCGGTATGGTCTACGACCGTGCACACACCCGTGATATTCCCAGCCTTGGTGGTTTCGCCAAGAAGATGCCGTGGGTCGCATTCTTCTTTGTTATCGGCGGTTTAACTAGTATGGGTATGCCGCTCTTTAGCGGTTTCGTGTCCGAATTCGCTATCTTCCAAGGGATGTGGCAGGCGTCGCCGGATATTTCACTACAAATTGGCAGCTTCACCCTCACCAACTATTACTCGATCATCGTCATTCTATCTGCGTTGGCAATTGTCATTACGGCGGCGTATGTGCTCCGTGTTACCGGACAGGTATTCTTTGGCGAGTTTGATGCCGCCAAATATCCTGATGTCGGTGATATTGGCATAACCGACCGCATTATTTTGTTCTTGCTGGGTACGCCGCTGCTTATCATCGGTGTGTATCCGACAATCATTTATCCGATGGTGACAGCCGGATTGCAGCCCGTGCTGGCTATCCTCGGAGGGGGTCGCTAACTGTGAATACTACCGAATTTACCATCGGGCAAAGTCTGCTGGTTGTACTGCCGGAGTTAGGGCTGGCGGCGCTGACTTTCATTGTCTTGGTGCTCGACCTTCGCTGGTCGGAAACCCAACGTAAGCATATTGCGGTCGTGTCCGGCGTCGGGTTAGCGCTGCTGGCGCTTGTCCCGTTGATAATTTATCCCGGTTCGCCCGCAGCACCCGTTGGTTTATATTGGGGCGGGATGATCCGTTACGACGCACTTACACAGATTTTCAAAGTGATGGTGCTGGCCGCAGGGGCGATTACCAGCCTCATTTCGGTCGATGTCAAAGGCATCGGTCGGAAGGGTGAGTTTTATATCATCTTAATCGTGTCCTCGCTTGGCATGACGTTGATGTCTGCCTCGGCTGACCTAATCATGGCCTTCCTTGCACTCGAAACCACGTCTATTCCTCTATATATCCTTGCTGGTTTCAAGCGTGGTGATAGCAAGAGTATGGAAAGCGGTCTGAAATACTTCTTGTTTGGCTCGTTCGCTTCCGCCATCATGCTCTATGGTTTAAGCTTGCTCTACGGTTTCAGTGGTCAAACGAACCTCTATCAATTGGCTCAATACTTGACCACTGATGCTTTTGCGAATAACCCGGTTCCGGTGTTGGCTTCGCTGGTGCTGGTCGTCGTGGGTTTCGGCTTTAAGATTAGTGCCGTTCCCTTCCACTTCTGGACTCCCGATGTTTATGAAGGCGCTCCCACACCCGTAACCGCCTTCCTAAGCGTCGCCAGCAAGGCTGCCAGTTTCGCACTGTTGGTACGCTTCCTAATCGCTGTTTTCCCGTCCAGCGTCGTTATCGGCGGTACGGAAATCCAGAACTTCTGGGTACAGTTGATGATCGTCTCTGCGGTGATCTCGATGACTGTTGGTAATGTGGTCGCGCTGTCGCAGAAGAACATCAAACGTATGCTGGCTTACTCCAGTATCGCGCAGGCCGGTTATACGCTGGTTGGTGTTGCTGCTATTCAGTCTGCAACGGTAGCAGGGCAGGCTGATGCCGTTGCGTCGGTTGGCTTCTACATGTTCATGTATGTCTTTACTAATCTGCTGGCCTTCGCCGTCGTCATTCTCTTTAGTAATGCGACCGGCAGCGAAACAATCGCTGATCTGGCTGGCCTCAGCCGCCGTAACCCGTTCCTCGCGTTGATGATGACACTCGCGCTGCTTTCGTTGGCAGGTGTGCCACCGGCAGCCGGTTTCATTGGTAAGTTCTTCCTGTTCCGTGCAGCCGTCCAGTCAGACCTGACATGGCTGGCGTTATTCGGTATCTTGAACTCGCTGATTGCGCTGTACTACTATCTGGTTGTCATCAAAGTTATGTATGTTGACCGCAGCCCGGATGAGGACAAGCCTATTCCAGTGTCGCGCACTTATACATGGGCAATGGGCATCAGCGCTCTAGCCGTTGTTTTGATCGGTACTGTCGCGGTGCAGGTTGTGTTTACATGGGCAGTTGAAAGCGCACGATCACTGTTTGCGTAGCCAATTTGACCATTAGCGCGGTCATCAATAGAGGTATTTCGTATAGGGACAGGCAAAAACTGTCCCTTATGTTGAATAGTATGAGCAATTTAGCCTATTTGTATAATTTCCGTTGGCAATAGCGCCTTATTTGTGATAATATTCCCGAACTTTTAAGATGGCTGATCCTAAACAACCTGCACGTATGAAAAATTTGAGCCTGGCGGGCATCGCCGGGTTCGCGGGCTGCTGGATCATTATCGTGGTTTTTGTGGCATTGATTGTCGGTCTGTGGCTGGACGCGCAGTTCGGTTTGCGCGGCCCGTTCACAATCGGCTTGATTGTACTCAGTATCCCTGTCACATTGTTTGTGGTGTTGCGCATCGTCCTGAAGCTGATCTCTTTGATCCAGCCGCCGCAGAAACCAGACGATCAGGACACGAACACAACTACCAGAGGAGGTTGAATCGTTCATGAGTTTATCCGTTGATAGAGGCAAAGGGAGGCACGCATGGGCAAAACACAACGCGGTTGTCTAGTTCTGCTAGGCATCATCGTTTTCTTAGGGGCTTGCGCATTCGTCACTTTCGGTGTGCTGCCCGGTGCGGGTTCAGCCCCGGCGCTTCCCGTTATTGCTGTACCCGGTGAACCGTATTACCCATGGTTTACCTTCTTTGGCTTGTTCCCTGTGACCAACACATGGGTACACACGCTGCTCGTCTCGCTGGTGCTGTTCATTGTGGTATTCATCGGCTGGCGCGTCAGCAAGGGCTGGACGAAGGAAATTCCCGGTCGCTTCCAAGCGTTACTGGAACTGCTCGGTGAATTCGTTTATGGTCAGACCAAGAACTTCGCCGGTCTGACGCCCCTGTCCCGTAACTGGTTGTTCCCGCTGGCTGCCAGCATCTTCGTTTTCTTGCTGGTTGCTAACCTCAGTAAGATGATCCCCGGCGTCGAAACCGTCGGTGTCATGCACTGCGCGGGTCATAATGATGTCGCCAACGGTATCAACATTACTGCTGGTCATCCGTCAGTTGGTAATCAACTTTGGGTGAATGCACCCTTGAAGTCGGCCTACACTGCTGACGAAACCGATTACCACGCTTGCGAAGAGTGGAAGGAAGGCCACGTTGCCTCACCGACCACCGCTGAACTCGCGGCTGCTGCCGGTCACCTGCGTGAAGCCGAAGAGACTATTCGTCTCGCCAGTTTCACTGATGCAGAAAAAGCCGTAGCGATTGAAGAAGCACAACTGCACGCTGCCGAAGAAGTTTGGCCGCACGCCTCTGTCGGCTTACCCGCTGATGCGCTGGAACAGGGTGTTGTGCCTTACCTTCAGGTTGTTACCCCGTACATTCGCGGTGCAACGACTGACTTGAACCTGCCGTTAGCGTTGGCGCTTATTGTGTTCGTCGCTATTCAGGTGTTTGGTGTCGCTGCGCAAGGCCCCAACTACTTCCAGAAATTCGTTAATCTGGGCGCACTTGGCAACCTCGGCAAGAAGCCTTTGGGCGCAATCGACTTCATTGTCGGTTTGCTCGAAATCATCTCCGAAATCGGTAAGATCATCAGCTTGACCTTCCGTTTGTTCGGTAACTTGTTCGCCGGTGGTATCTTGCTCGCAGTTATGTCGTTCTTGGTCGGTCTGATCCTGCCTGTGATCTTCATGGGTCTGGAATTGATCGTTGCCAGTATTCAGGCATACGTATTCGCTATCTTGACAATCGTGTTCTCGGCGCAGGCGATGGAAGGCCATCATGGCGACGATGAACATCACGACGAAGCTCACGAACACGCTTAATTAATCGACTAAACATACAGTAAAGGGAAAAACGCAATGGGTCCTGGTGAACTTGAAAACGGTTTGAAAGCTATCGGTGCAGGTTTGGCGATGGTTGGCGCTTTTGGCCCCGGCATCGGCATTGGTCTGCTCGTGCAAGGTGCGATGAACGGTATCGGTCGTAACCCCGATGCAGCCGGTACAATTCAGACGAACATGATCTTGGGTATCGTGTTCACTGAAGCTATCGCCATTTATGCACTGGTTGTCGCACTCATCATCCTGTTCGTGCTGTAGTCGTCTGCACGACGAGGAGTCTAGTACATGAGCAAAAATATGTCTCTTAAACGAATTCTAATGGTCGCCCTGCTGATGGCCTCCATGCTGTTCAGCGCCTCCATGATCCGCGCTCAGGAAGCTACTGCTGAAGCCGCCACAGGCGACCACAGCACTGCGACCGCTGCTGAAGGCGAACATGGTACGGAAGCTGCTGCCGAAGCCGCTGCTCCCTCGACCAGCCCGTTGACCCCTCTGGGTATCAACGCCGGTTTCTTGATCGCTCAGATTGTCAACTTCTTGATCTTGTTCGTTGCACTCCGTCAATTCCTTTGGAAGCGGATTGTCAACATGCTGGACAGCCGCGGTGCTAAGATCCAGAAGGGTTTGGAAGACGCACAGGTTGCAGCCAACGCACGCCGCAATGCGGAAGCCGAAGCTGAAACGATCCGTGCCAATGCCCGTGCTGACATCTCTAAGGGTGTCGAAGAAGGCCGCCTGCGTGGTGATGAAATTGCCAAGCAGATTGAAGCCGAAGCCCGTACCGAAGCTGAAAAGATCCGCGCCGAAGCCCGTACCTCTGCTGCCGCCGAGCGTGACCAGCAGTTGGCCGGTCTGCGTGGTCAAATCGCCGCCATCTCGTTGGCTGCGACCCAGAAGCTGATTGGTGCAGCCCTTGACGAGAAGAAGGCCAAGTCACTGATCGACGGTTTCTTCAGCGATGTTCCCGCCAGCGCTCTCAAGCTGGGTGGCACCGTCGAAGTCGTTAGTGCGATGCCGTTGGACGATGCTGAGAAGGCCAAGGCCAAGTCAGCCATTGGTTCTGATACCGTCAGCTTTGTGGTTGACCCCAATATTTTGGGCGGTCTGATCGTCCGTTCAGGTGATCGTGTTGTGGACGGCAGCGTTCGCAGCGGCTTGAACGATCTGGGCGCACGGCTGAACTAATCAGCTAACGTCTCGACTTTAAATCGCAGAGGTGCAGAGGATACACGGTATAATAACCTTGTAGCCTTTGTGCCGCTGCGGTTTTTATTTGGAAAAGAGTATTCATAAATGCCTGCTTTAAATTCGCCCCGTCTTTATTTTATTTCCAATGGCTGGCTCGAAAATGATGTTGCGCTGAATGTCGCATTGCATAATCAGGGTACGGCAGACTTCCCCAACCGTGCCGCCGAGTGGCACCGTGTTCCCTCCATTAGCATTCTCATTCAACATCCCACCCTCGGTTGGATATTGATTGACACGGGCAGCCACGATGAGGCGATGAATGGGCGCTGGCCGGAGAAACCGCGAAAGGGCAGCCCGCTGGTTCGCACAACGGACGATTTGCTCGGCGCACGGCTAGCACAGGTTGGTCTCAAACCGGCTGATATTGACTGGCTGATCCTCACACACCTGCATCTCGATCACGCGGGTGGCCTCTACCATTTTGCCAACACGAAGGCTGGCAGTCGTGTTGTCGTCCATGAGGTCGAACTTCGCCAAGCCCTGTACGAAGTGTTTGTCCACAACGAGGAATTTAAGAACGCTTACCTGCGTTCGGATTTTGTTGGTTTATCCGGTATCAACTTTGAACCTATTTATGGTGATACTGAGCTTGCCGATGATATTACGCTGCTCTTTCTCCCCGGTCACAGCGCAGGGCTGCTGGGTGTGATGGTACATCTCGCCAACAGCGGCACGTTCATTTTTATGTCGGATGCCGCTTATGTTGCTGCCAACTATGGCCCACCCGTGCGCCAACCGGGTATTGTCTATGATACGGTCGCCTTCCAAGCAAGCTGCGAGAAAGTGCGCTGGCTCGAACGCCGCTATAACGCTAAAGTCATCTTCGGGCACGATCCGCAGCAGTTCGCCACCTTACGCCAATCACCGGAGTTTTACGATTAATGCCCAAAGCTTTGATTGATCTCATCGCCGCCTTGCCCGAAGTGACCGCCACATCCGGCGATTTGGATACCGTCATCACTGCGCCGGTTGAGGAAGATAACCGACTCATCCAGCACGGCGGGGTGTTCGTCGCCCGTCGTGGCTTGTCGGTGGATGGTCACAAGTTCATTCCCGATGCGATCAAACGCGGCGCGGCGGCGATTGTGGGCGAGCATGAAATCGCGGATCTCGCAGTACCCTATGTGCAGGTTGCGAATGCGCAGGAAGCGACCGGTTGGCTGGCTGCTGCTTACCACGATTATCCTTCGCGCAAATTGGTGCTGATCGGCGTGACCGGAACCGATGGCAAAACCACCACCAGCACCCTGATCCACAGTATTCTCAAAGTGGCGACTAAGGGCAAAGCGGGGTTGATTAGCACTGTGTCGGCTGACCTCGGTGGCAAAACGGTGGATACGGGTTTGCACGTCACCACGCCCAGCGCCCCGCAAATTCAAGCCTTACTCGCGCAGATGGTTGCTAATGGCTTGACGCACTGTGTCCTCGAAATGACCAGTCACGGCTTGGCGCAGGGGCGGCTGAACGGTGTGGATATTGATGTCGCAGTGTTGACCAACCTCACGCATGAACATCTCGACTATCACGGTACGTTTGAAGCCTACCGCGCCGCCAAAGGCCGCATGTTTGAGATGCTTGGCAAGTCGTTCCGCAAGCCCAATCAAGTCAAAGTGGGAATCGTCAATGCCGATGACCCTAACGCCGCGTTCTTTGCAGCCATATGTACACAGAATAACATTAGGATTTGGGGCTATGGGCTAAAATCGTCTCTACCAACCACCGATGTTTATGATCGCTATTATTTTGCCTCTACACCCAATTTCAGCCCTGATGGGTTGAAGTTTGATGTTCAACGGTATAAGGAATCTGCAGGCATCATGCGTTGGTCAACTGTGCATTCAAGTTTATTGGGCAAGTTTAATGTCTGCAATATCTTGGCAGCATCAGCAGTTGCGAATTTGTTTGATAGAGTCAATTTCGCCCACGTTGAAGCGGGGATAAGTAGATTGCAAAACATCCCCGGTCGCAAGGAACGGATTGACTAAGGCCAGCCATATACATCC
>JAPUDW010000340.1 GCA_027492915.1 Bacteroidota bacterium
ATTTTGCCTGTGGCTTGATTACGTTCCGTGCTGCTGGGTTATTCGGATAGGCTCTAAAGGGACTTCAAAAACACGCAGAATATTGAATGATCTAAACCTATTTTGCTTTTCCGCTATAATACTTTCAACGTCCAGTGATTGAGGACAGAACTCTATGGTTGCATCCTCGTTGATTGAAAGCCGCGTGAGTCTTGAAGCATTCGAGGCGTTTATCGTGCTGCCAGAAAACGCCAACCGCGATTTTGAATTCATCGAAGGGAAGATCGTCGAAGTGGTTTCCAATAACTATTCGTCTATGATCGCTAGTATCCTGACGGGCGAGATTTATCCCATCGTCAAAAAAGGAAAACTCGGTTGGCTGACAGGGGCGGACGGCGGGTATGTGGTGATGGGCGAACGCTATATCCCTGATGTGGCGTTTATCTCGATGGTTAAACAGCCGGAACCGTGTCTGCTGCCTTACAATCCATTGCCGCCTGATCTGGCGATTGAAGTATTATCACCCACCAACGATGAGCAAGATATTCGCATCAAGATTGTGAATTATTTACTGGCGGGAACGGTGGTTTGGCTGGTTGATCCGTTTAAGAAGTATGTGCAAGTGTTTGTGCCGAACGAACCGCCGCAGACGCTCGGTATTGAGGGCGTGTTGGATGGCGGCACGGTGCTGCTGGGGTTCACGCTGCCGGTCAAGGATATTTTCCCACAGTAGGTTATGGGTGGGTTTAGCTGTTCAACCGCAGGCAGCGTAGGACGCATTGTGGATATGCAAGAGCGTTCCTTATAAAAGGGCGCAAGCCTTGCGCCCCTACAGCCGGTAATTGAGTGAAGCAGATTACCCCAGTGACTCGACACCCAACTGCGCGAGAATCATGTCCTCCTCTTCCGGCAGGCCGCTGACGCCAACTGCGCCAATGACCACACCATCGTGGATGATCGGTACGCCGCCACCCCACGCGGTATAGCGCGGGTCGCCAAAGTTGGTCATCGGCCACGGCTTTTCACGGGAGGAGTCACCGACGGCTTTCGAGGCTTTTTGTTCGCGGGCGGCGGTGAAGGCTTTGTTGATGGCGATATTAATGCTCGGCAGCTTGCATCCATCGGTGCGGACGAAGGCAATCAGTTCACCGTGCGAGTCGCAGACGGCGACCGCCGCGCCCTTGCCTTCGGCCTCCAAACGCCCCTGAATGAGGTTGATGACCTTCATGGCATCGGTGTGCGAGAGAACAGTACGCTGGTGCATAATTTTTAAACCCCTTGTTGGTACGTGAATAAAATATGGTTAGCTTGCTGCGCAGTGGTGACGACATGCCGTTTTTGCAGCCGGTGGCACTTGGGATATTTGGGATATAACGGTGGTAGGGGACAATATTGAGACCATAGGGGTTGGGATTCCTGAGCGAGTGTTTGGGATAATATGGGATATATCTTCGCCGACAGCAGCGACCATGACCGGAATTTCGTCATGTTACCCAATTTCGGCATGGGTATGGCAGATGCCATATGTGCTCCTGCGTAAAAAATTATCCAATGCGGAATGGTCTTAGATCATTCCCTACAAGCAAATAATGTTTGTGGTTGGGAAAGCGGAGGAGGCACGCCTCCTCCCCACAAAAATCCCTCTTTGCGGTCAAAATCCCGTTTTATCCGCCTAAGCTGGTTGTGAAGAAGCCCACCAGTTTTTCCTCGTATTCGGCGGGGTGGTCGAACATGGCGCTGACATGCGTGCTGCCTTCCACAATCCACGGCTCGATGGTGACACCTTCGGCCTGCGCAGCGGTGACTAGATCATAGGCATACTGCACACTGAGGCGCGTATCGGCGGTGCCGTGGGTGATAAACAGTGGGCGACCGTTCAACTTGGCGATGGTCGCTATCGGGCTTTTGGCGGTGACATCGCGGCTGGACATGACTTTGCCCATCGTTACACCGGCACCTGCCAGCACCGCAGGGAAACCGTTACGCGCGAGTTCGGCGTTGATAACCGCGTTGATGTCGGCATAGCTGCTATCTTCCCATGTGGCGGCGATACGGGGTTCTTCACCCATCGCGATGAGCACGGTTGCCGCGCCAAGCGATACACCGAATAAACCAATTTTCTCTGGCACGAAGCCCTTCTCGTTCACCAGCCAATCCCATGCGCCTAATACGTCGCGATACTCGATGGTGCCAGCGGCGTAGCGCCCATCGACGACCTGCGAGTCGCCGTGGTTGCGGAGGTCGATCATCAGCACATTGAAACCGGCATGGTTGAGCATACCGGCTGGCATGAGGACTGTGGCTGACCGCTTGCAACTGTTCACCCCATGCACCAGAATAACGGTTGGCACAGCAGCTTCATCTACGCCCTGTGCAGGGACGTACCAGCCGTTGATGTTGACGTTATCTTCACGGCTGGGGAAGTCAACGGTTTGATAATCCGCCATGAGGTAAGGTTGTACATCAATGTCGCCACGGTCACTCGCCGTAAATGAAATCGGCGAATTCGCCAACTGCTCCGGCGTGTAATTCGGGCAGTTCGCGCTGACTTTCGAAAGCTGGTTATAGACGACCGCGCCACCCGCTACGTAACCGATGCCGACCAGCAATATCAGGACAACCACAAGCCCAAGAATGATCTTATTTCTGCGTTTCACAAAACCCTCTTTATGTTCAATAAAATCTATTGCCGCTGATGATACCACCGATCACCGGCGGATGGTAAAAATTTACTAGACCGTAAATCTATAGGGTGAAAAGATTGACATTCGATTTTGAGTAGGCTAGACTGACTTTACGAATGAAATCAAACGAGATCATAATGATGGTGAATTTGTGTTGTTGTCTGAAGCGGGGGCGTTGACCACACTTCAGATCGCTGATTAGACCTAAACTGGCATATTAAAAGCCAACAGCATGTGAAGAAGCGTGGCGCGTCCCCGATGTGGGAGCGCCGCGCTTTTTGTATCGTGCCGTTGGCTTTTTTGTTCAGGTGTACCGTAAGCTGCTCGACAAACTAAAGGACGATTTACGATAATGGCTTTACCGAAATTGGATATACACACCATTTCCCACGTCGATGCCACGACTATCGACAGCTTGATCGGGAACACACCGCTGCTCAGCTTCCGGCGTGTCACGGCACATCTGCCGGATAACGTGCGGATCTACGCGAAGGCCGAATGGATGAATCCCGGTGGTAGTGTCAAAGACCGCGCCGCCGCGAATATCGTGCGCGAGGCTGTGCGCAGCGGTGCGCTGACGCACGACAAAATCCTGCTGGACAGCACCAGCGGTAACACGGGTATCGCCTACGCTATGATCGGTGCGGCGAAGGGCTATAAGGTCAAGCTGTTCCTCCCCGGTAACATCAGCCCCGAACGGACGGCGATCCTCAACGCTTACGGGGTGGACATCGTTTATACCGACCCGCTGGAAGGTTCGGACGGGGCAATCCGTGGGGTGCGAGCGTTGGCAGCGGCTGAACCGGACAAATATTTCTACGCTGACCAGTACAACAACGCGGCCAACTGGCAGGCGCACTACAACACGACCGGCGTAGAAATTTGGAAGCAGACGCACGGCAGCGTCACCCATTTTGTGGCGGGGTTGGGGACGAGCGGCACGTTGATGGGGACGGGGCGGCGCTTGAAAGAGTATAACCGTGACGTGCAGGTGATCTCGCTCCAGCCGGATTCGCCATTTCACGGCCTCGAAGGTTGGAAGCACATGGAAAGCGCGATTAAGCCCGGTATCTATGACTCGTTTTTCGCCGACCGCGACATTGGCATTAGCACGGAAACCACCTATGAGATGGCGCGAAAATTAGCGCGTGAAGAAGGGTATCTCGTGGGCATCAGCGCGGCGGCGGCGATGGTGGGCACGCTGCAAGTGGCGGCGGAAATCGCCGAGCGGGGTGAGCCAGCCGTGATCGTGACGTTGTTCCCCGACAACGCCTATAAGTACCTGAGCGAGAGCTTTTGGAAGGCGTAGTTAAACGTTTTAGGGGTTAAGTTCCAATTGACCCGCTTGATCCGTAAAATAGGGGTGTGTTCTTGGATTTTCTTAGGGACGGCATACGATATGGATGCCGTCCCTTTTGTTATTTGGTCAAAATTAGATTGTCACGGGCTGGCAGCGGCGGGGATGCACAATAACTGCCCTGTTACGATCAGATTGGGATTCCTAATCTGGTTGGCATCCACAATGGCCTGAATGGTCACCTTATAGCGGTCGGCAATCTTGCGCAGGGTTTCGCCGCGCATGACGGTATGCGTGACCTCGCAGGCGGCACCGTTGGCGGTGGGTGTGGCGGGAACTAATGTCGCATCCGGCGCGAGGGTAGCTGCTGTTGGGGCGGTGGTAACAGCCAAGCCCGGTTCGTCGGCATAGGCACGCGGCGGGGTCACAATTTGCTCAGACCAGCCGTTAGCGACCGCAACCTGATTCACGGTGGCCTGAAGCTGCAAACCACGCTGATATTCAAGCTCACTAATGCCACGCAGATTATCGACCACCACTGCCCCGTTTGAATCGATATGTATATCGGCGGTTTGGTTCGCCACCACTACCGCTGTATCGTCACCGACCCGCTGAATGATGTTGCCACGATGAACAGTGCAGGTGGTAGGGGTGATGGTGAGCAATGTACCGGGGCTGAAATCGGTATCCACGCCGTTGAACAGCATATTCACGGTGATATTGCCCGGTGTTTGGATGGTCAAGGTGGGTTCGGCTTCATAGCAGCCGCGTTTACCCAACCCCGGTAGAAAATAGAAGGATTGAAAGGCGTTTTGGCCGCTACCTTCCGGCACTTCATTCGTCAGCTTTGCATCGCCAGTCAGCATGAAGATCACCCCCTGCCCCGGCAGCGTGTTGGGGACGTTGGCCTGTATGTTCAGCAGGGCAACCCCAAAGCTGTTATCGGCGGGGTTCAAGGGTTGTGGATGAATTTCGCGCAGTTTGAGGAGTTCGGTACGGTCACCGGGAGCCGTAAAGAAATCGGCAGGGCGCGGGTTGTCGAAGGTCACACTATCGACCGTTTTAGAAGCATAGCAGGCGGCGTTACGGCTCAGCGGGTTGCAAATGTCGGCGGCTGATTTGAGCGCGGTTTCGACGACTTCGGGGCAGTCATCCGTTTGGGCATGGACGACAGCGACGGTACAAACGAAGAGGAATAAGGCGAGGAAAATACGTTTACGCATGATGCGTACCCCCTGTGAAACAAAACACACCTTCATCATATGAGCATTTTGTTATACGGGCGAATCGTACGATGCGGGTTACGACGGCTGTACGGCTTGCAAACCCAACGCGACCGCAAGGCTGATGACCACGCACCACGGGATGATGCCGAGCGCCATACCGATGACCAGCGAACGCGGTTTGACACCCAGTGATAAGCCGATGAGTGCGCCGATTTGTGAACCGAGCGTAACAGGCGCGAGCAGCGATAGCCCGATCAAGCCGTAGCGATCCCATACGCGCCAGATGAGCTTGCTCGGATCATGGGTTGTATTGATGTTGAAGCGTTTTGTCAGCCGTTCACGGAGGGGTGCGCCGATGAGTACTACCAACAGCGCACCGCTGGTATAGCTTACACCGGCAGTCAGCGCGGCAATGGGGATTGGGAGCTGCAAAGCCGCCCCTGCCGGAATTGAGGCGATGTAGTAAAAAAAGGCGAGGCCGAACGTACTGATGATGGCTGGGAGCATCGACATATCCTCTATGAAATGATGCCAGCCTAGCCGCAAAACCCCGAATTTTGAAGGCTGAAAACCGCACCCGTGAAAATTGTGATTGACAAAGCCTTATTAGTCGGCATACGATATGTCGTGTGGCGATATATCTATATGCGACATATAGGCGGTGTGATGGACACGACGATGGCGATCCGCGTGGAGGGGCTGCACAAGCAGTTCGGGCGCGGTAAACGGCAGGTGAAAGCGGTGCAAAACCTCCATTTGGCGGTGAAGGTCGGACAGGTTTACGGGTTCTTGGGGCCGAACGGCGCGGGCAAAACCACGACGATACGGATGCTGCTCGACCTGATTCGCCCGACCAGCGGCGCGGTGACGCTCTTCGGGCAGCCGGTATTCGGGAGCGCTGGTGTGCTGCGGCGGGTGGGTGCGCTGGTTGAGGGGGCAACATTTTACCCGTACCTGAGTGGACGCAAGAACCTCGAAGTGCTGGCGCGAACCGGCGGTTATTATGACGCGAAACGGGTACAGGCGATTATCGAGCAGGTGGGGATGGCTGACCGTGCCGACCGTCCAGCGAAGGGCTACTCGACCGGTATGAAGCAGCGGATGGGATTGGCGGCGACGCTGCTCGGCGACCCTGACCTGATTATTTTGGACGAGCCGACGAATGGACTTGATCCGGCGGGTATACAGGAGATGCGGTTGTTTATCCGCGATTTAGCGGACAAGCAGGGGAAAACAGTTTTTCTTTCGAGCCACATGCTGAATGAGATCGAGCAGGTTTGCGACCGCGTGGCGATCATTAATAAGGGCAAGTTGGTGCGTGAAGGGACGGTAGGCGACCTGCTTGATGAGCAATCGCGGCTATTGGTAGAGGCTGATCCATTGGATAAAGCGCAGGCGGTTCTTGGCGCAAACTGGACGCTGCACAGCAACGGCGGCCGACACCTGACGGTTGAAGCGCGGCGTGATGCAGTGCCGGATATTATCCGTAAGCTGGTCGAGAACCAGATTAATGTTTACCAAGTATCACCGCAGCGCTAATCACTAGAGGAATATTTCCTTGCCGTTACCCAGAAGGAGGCGAACCATGACTGAGTTGTTCCGCGCCGAGTGGATGAAGATCAACGGCAACCGATTCGTCTCCGGCTTAACGGTGTGGGCGTTTCCTATCGGCGTCACTGTGCTCCTGTTGATGGCACTGATTCCGGCGCTGGCTTCGGAGATGTTTCGCGCACAGGTGAACAACGCACCGCCGACATGGACGATGCAAACGCTGCTGCCGTGGACGATTATCAACTCCATCGTCACCCGCATGATTTTGGTGGCGTTCGCGGCGGATGTATTCGCAGGGGAGTACCAGCGTGGTATGTGGAAGAACCTGCTGCCACGCCGCCAGCGGATGACGGTTATCCTGATGAAGTTCTTCACGGTGACGCTCATGCTGGGGATCGCGTTTTTGGCGACGTGTGTGCTGGCGGGGGTGGTCAGCGGGATTGTGGTGCGGGTGACGGGTGCGCCCTATAACCTGACGCTGCCGGACGAAAGCCTGAGCGATTTTTTCAGCAGTTTTGCCCTGCAAGCGTTTGTTGCCATCGTTTCGGCACTGTTGGCGGCGTGTTTCGCGGCGCTAGGGGGTATCCTCACGCGGTCGATCTTAGGGGCGGTGGGATTCGGGGCGGCGTGTACACTGGGAGAGGAGGCGGTTTTGTTAGTCTTGTTCTTTTTGGGTAACATCCTGAATGTGCCGGGTATTGTGACGCTGTACCAGTACACGCCGGGGTACAATTTATCTAACATCAGTTCGTGGGCGACTGTCGGGCAAAGTTACGGCTTACAAGGCGTGATGGAGCCGTATTTCGGCAGTATGAGTGCGGGTGCATCGTTCGTCATTCTTGGTCTGTGGCTGATTGGATTGATGGGCCTAACAGTGTGGTTGTTCCGGCGGCAGGATATTCTCGGCTAAAAGGTGGCGGTTGCAAAATAAGTGGTGCGTGTGGTTTGGTGGAGCGGATGAGGCATGCCTTATCCCTACAAAGTGAACCTAAAATTTACAGACTTTTAAATTCATCACTTACCAAATGACCACTACCAGTTAAAAGTTGAACCTGCGCTCCATGATTGAGGGTGAAGGTGTAACGGTAAGGGGTTTGCCAGCAGCAGACCCTCCTCATATAAGTGATGTTCAAGGTAATGAAACGGCAGCACAATGACCGATAAACCGAGCAAACAAGAGCCTCTTACCGAGGCGACTTTCTTTATTCTTCTGAGCATCGCCCAAAAGCCGAAACACGGTTATGCTATATTAAAAGATGTCGAAACCCTGAGCGGGGGACGCATCCACTTTAGCACCGGCACGCTTTATGGAGCGATCAGCCGGATGCTGGAGCAGCAGTGGATTGAGCAGATCGAAAATGACCAGCCGCCGGACGCAGGTAGGCCGCGTAAAGATTATGCGATGACCCCTGCCGGACGCAGCATCCTGAATGCTGAAGTCGGGCGGATGGAAAGTGTATTGGCCTCTGCCAAGCGACGATTTGGAGAAGAAGCCGGATGAGAATCGAGAGTTTTAAGATCACCGCGACCAACGACCTTCGCAACCGCCCCAACGGGATTACCCCGCTGCTCATTCGCCTGTATACCTTGATGTTGAGACTGTATCCGCAGCCGTTTCGTGCGGCCTTCGCCGACGAGATGCGGGATGTGTTCACGATGACGCTGCGTGAGTCGCGGGGGATTCTGGCGCTGTTGACAATCATCAGCCGTGAAGTGTGCGGTTTGCCGTTCGGCGTGTGGCAGGTACACCGGCAGGCGCACCACCAGTTACCGGCGGCGGTACAACGGGTGCGGCAAATACGCCTAACCGTGCGGATTATCGCCAGTCTGCTCGGCGTGTTTTTGCTCTCTACCCTTAGCGGTATTTTGTCGCCTTCTTATAACCTGTATGCGCAGGCGGTTCCGTTTGTGGTCGCGTTGTTCTCGGCGACTGTCAGTATGCTGGTGGGCGTGATGTGGGGCAGAGTCGGTGGTTTGCTGACGATTGCCAGCGGCGCGGCGATTGGTGGCTGCATGTCGCTCTATTTGTACGTGATGGGATTCCAGACGCTCGGCATTGTGGCAGTTGTGTTCATCGGCTTTTTGTGGGCGCTGCCGTTCCTGATTTTCGGTCTGTTGTTTTACAAGTTTAGTCATTCGCAGCCCACACCTGTTTGCTGCGAGTCCCCGTTTTAAGATGAAGAATGCCGGATTGTATAATGAAGTTTGAGATTAGGGTGGATAAGACACCTCATCCCCGACCCTTTGTATCTCCATTTCATTCCGCAGGCGGTCGAGCACTGGTGGAATGCGCAGCAAGCGTGAGCTATTGGTGATGATCGTTACTTCTTAAGCTCAACAGCGACAATCCGCAGGGTACTGCCCCCGACATTTTCCAGCGAGTGCGGTGGTAAGGCTGCGCCCCACATGTATTCGGCGGGGTTTTGCAGCGCCTCGACGGTGCGCGAATCGACCAAGATGTTGTCCTTGTCATCACGGCGAATGAAGTGACTCCAACTGATGACGTGCAGTACACCTTCCCACTGGTGGGTATGGTTGGCGGTGCGTTCGCCAGCGGGGATGAGGGTTTCGATGACGCGCACCTGCTCGTTTTCCATAATCAGCCGGTGATGTTCCGGCGCGGCGGTGAGGGCGTCCATCGGGTCGAGTTCAGTTGCGCTGCTGATCATGATGATGTCCTGTGGTGTAAGACGGTATGCGACCTATTATGGCGCAGGTTTCGCCTTCGTCCCATACCACACCACTTATTTCTTAAAGTCCCAGCTTAACTCGGTCACAGGCGTTTTCTGCAACGCGGCTTGTAATTCGCGGTCGTCCTTAAAGTGCAATTGATCAAGCTGGATACTTTCGACATGCACGGTGAAATGTGTTTCCTCAAACGGCCACGGCTGTACGCTCACAATCTCGTCTTTGTACACCACATCGCAGCGCGTGCCATCCGGCGCAGCACTCACTTCGAGGGCACGTCCGGCTTCGGGCAGTTCACGCCTGCATAAGATCAACGACATGCGGTCGCACCACTGGAACAGCGCATAGGCGGCATCGGCCTCTTTCCTGGTCATGTCAAGCGCTGCCCGCCAAAATTTCTGGTTCGCCAGTTGTTCATTTAAAAAGGCCGCGATCTTCGGTGACTCATCGCGCATCGACTCATACAGAAAACTCATGTGCATGGAAATCAGCAGTGCCGCCCACTGCCCCTTCGACTGTAACTCGTGCGTCACCAGCGCGGGCTGTTGCAGCGTGGTATGTTCGCGCAGGCTGAAGTCCAGCGGTGCGCCGACATCGGAAAGGTGTCCGCTGCCCGACCAATCGCCGGACTCGTCGTCGTGCTGAGCCAGCGCCACCAGCGTTTCCACCCAGCGTTCGGGGCGTTGATCGACGCGCCAATGGGCAGCAAGTTTGGCAGCCAGCAGCGCGTGTGCTGGTTGGTAAATGACTTCCCAGCCACTTTCCGTGGGGTTCACAATCATGATGTTATCCCTTCCATGTTTCATCTGTACACAGTGTAGGGAAAGATGAACAGCATCACTAGGGCTGTTGGGTGGGTTTTTAACGCGCCACCAGCAAATAAGGCATCCCCGCTGCGATATACCCCTTAATCGTGTCCACATCCTGCAACATTGTACCGGCAGGCATCTCCAAAACCACGATCACATCACTTAGCCGTCCGGTTTGGGCATCGGTTGATACGCGCATTGACGTAATCAGCGCCCCGTCAATCATCCGCCGGATGAAGGCTGACCCCGCAGTTGGGGTAGCACTCGTCGGTGCGTAAATCTGTGCCGAAATTTCACCCTGCGAGATGGTATCACCCCATGTAGCAGTGGCATAAGGCACGTAATTCAACGCTATCTGCTCATCATCTCCCAGCACAAAGCCCATCACCATATCGATGGAGTCGCCCACTTCAAGCGCATCACTCGTCCAATTCGACAACGAATTCAGGGTGAGCTGTAGGCTGTAAGGGCTGGCAGGGGGCGTATCCCCGCTCCTTGTTCGTAAAATAATGGGGTTGTTCATTTCTGAAGCCCATTGTAGAACTGTAGCTTCCTCCGGGGTCACGGCTAACGATACCGTTCTGAAGCCCTGTGGTTGAACGGCTTCATCGATTTGCAGAATCAATGCCCCTTTTGCCACGCGTGTTGTCCAGTTTTTCGCCGTGACATCCTGTTCACTTTCGGGCGTAATGACTTGTTGGAACTCGCTTGGTGCATCCCCTATATCCACATATAAGTAAGATGTAATCACATCCACCGTATCGCCAACAGCTATTGGTTCATCATCGGGTATTTTTACACCCGTCATCGGCAGTGAGATAGCAACTTTGCCCGCTGGTATGACCATTTCGGAGCTTGCTTCATCTGCCTTCACCAGTTTGAACCGCATCCCCCCAATCGTTAGCCCTGCGAGGTGGTCGTATACATCCGGTGAAACTGCTATGCCAATCGTTTTGGTGTTCACGCGCGGCTGCTCCCCGTCAGTCAACGCCCCAAAAACCACCACACCTTCCGCCTGTATTTCCACAGGCGCTTGCTCACAGTCAACCGTACTCACAACCCCAAATACGGCTGCGAAAGTACAGGTGGCGTAAATATTGACCGCGTCACCCGCTTGAATAGGATCGTCTGCCACCACGTTCTCAATTGGCATCTCGACAACGCGACTTTCCCCCAGATTCGCGATCCGGTTGTTCATCGGTTCTTGCAACCGTAGTGTGACGCTCTGCTCGACTAACCATGCCAGCAAACGCCCTTGATCTGCCGGTACTGAGACTGTGATGGTCGAGCCACCCTCCGCTTGTGCCAGTACAACCGCATTGAACGCCACAAAGTTCTCGATCAAACGTGTACCATCCGGCAGGGCAGTTGCGGGAATACCCTCAAAGTTCGGACGGTTGCCAGCAAACGGCAGCAGTGCGAGAATATCGACCACACTGCCTACTTCCGGCGCAAGACTATCTGTTGATAACGATGTCAATGGTATTTCAACGGCGGCACGGTCAACTGGCAGGTTTGCGGCTAGAATAGGCACATCTGTCGGGGCAGTGGGGGGTGTTGTCGCAGTTGTTACCTGCTGTGCCAGCGAAACTTCATTGATGGGTGGTTTACGCCCGCTCAGGAAAAGGCTGCCAGCGACTACAACCACCAGCATAGCGGCCACTAACGTCAGTGGTAGCCAACCATGCCGCCGTGTTTCGACCGGAAGATAGCCTGAAGTGGAAGTCATAACCGTTTCTCCTTCACGTCGGGTTTCGACTCGTGTTAACAACTGTGACTCTAATTGCTGTTGGAACGCCTCGCGTGGGATGGGGCGGGTATGTGCGAGTGCATCAATCACGGTATCGCCAATCGGTTGGGTTGTAGATAGACGCTTGTCAATCGCATTCAGCAGATGTTGATCGTGGTCATGGTTCAGGTTCATTTTGTGTCCTGTCGATTTCAGGGAAATACTGGCGCTGCAAGTCCTCGATGGCGCGGCACAGGTGGGCGGCAACCGTGCGCTCGTCCAGCCCCAACACATCGGCGATTTCGCTGTTCCGCAGTCCGCCGAAGAAGCGCAGGGTCACAATCTCTTGCCGACGGGGCGATAGGTTAGCGATGCGCTGGCGTAAACGTTGGAACTGCTCCTGCCGTTGGAAAGCGGCTTCCGGTGTGGGTGTATCACTGGCGATGTCCGGCAGTTCATCCAGCGAAAACACCTCGGTGGATGGGCTGCGGTAAAATTGGCTGATGCTGTTCCGCGCGATGCGAAACAACCACGCCGCAAACGCGCCTTCACCACGATCTTCAAACCCTACCAAACCTTCGACCACCTTCATAAAGATGTCAGCCGTCAGGTCTTCGGCATCCGCTTCCCGCCCAACGCGATAGGCCACGTAAGCATACACACGCGGTAAATAGCGCTGATACAGCCTGCGAAAGGCGGCTGGGTCATGCCTTGCGTCTTGAATTATCTGCTGTTCGTCGGAAATGGTCATGCCCACTGCGCCATTCGCTGATGTCCGCTTTACTGCCCATTAAAACGCAGAATCAGTACGAATTACTGCAACGAGTTTTTAGGGATAGGCGATTGAGGGGATTCGGATGGTTACAACAGAGCAGATGTTGTTATTGCAAATTTTGCATTTCATCCGCCGAAATGGCAGGCGGGAGTCTCCCGTACATCCGCTGAATTGACATTTTATGTCGGCGGAAGTGAGGGAGCGCGGCGCTGAAATGACACAAAACGGCGGGATTACGGGAGCAATCTGCCGCCGTGCAAAATGTGCATTTGCATGGCAGATGTGAGGGAAGGTTTCGCCGAAGGGTTGAACCGCAAAGACGCGGAGAAATACATATAAACCGCCAAATCGCCAAGAGAATACCGAGAAACACAAAGCTGATTATAGCACAAATATTCTTATTTAATGGTTCGAATTTTCAAACTTTTGTCGCGTTTTCCTAAAGGGGTGATCGATGTTAAAGTATTGACGTTTTTTACTTAATTGCTTGAACATACTGAGTCCTCGTCCTCCAAAAACACGGCTATTCTGATCGCTTCGCATCCGGCAGCGGTGATCTGTATCATGACCGAATCGGCAGGGTCATCGAATGAACTTGAAAAGATAAGCCCTTCATCGACATAAACAGCATGTTTTGCACGATCTGTACCGATAACTGCGTCTGGTGTACCGAATTCTGCCGTAATTTCATTCATACTCAACTCGTTGATGAATAAAGTGATTAAGTCGACCGTATCCCCAACAACATCGACATAAACGGTATCGTTGCTTACACGCATAAGCCCATCTGAGTCAGCTATCGTCAGCGTGTAGATGATGATCTTACCGCTTGGACCAATCGCCCCTGACTCAAATGGAATATTCTTTTGAAGCAGGATTTGTTCGAGTTCGCTTTTCGATGTCACTCCCGCAACGATGCCTAGATAGCAAGTCTGAACACAATTTGGTTCGCTGAACATACCGCGTAGGGGTGATTGATCAGGTATGTGATTTTGAAGTTGAGCGAAATCGATTTGATGCTTCTGAATGCCATCATCCATATACAGCAACTGTGTTCCATCAGCCGACCAACTTAGTGAAGCAACAGGCTGGCTGATTTGAAACTGCTCAATCAATTCTAAGCCGTTGAGATTCCAGATACGGACATCCCCATTCGTGCTGCCTGCTGTGAGCATATTGGGAAACAGCGTGTTCCATTCCAGCGCGACAATATTGGAGGTATCGGTGAGGATGGGTACGGTTGAGGTTAAAAATGGCTCAAGAACGAAAAAACGTATCATATCCTTGTTATCACCCAAGCTCGCACTTGCAGCAATCGCAAGACTATCTGGACTCCAGGCGATGGAGAAAATTGCTGGCGCTTCATCAATATTCGCTTTTTCGAACTGGTTTGTATCGAGATGATGAACAGTTAGTGAACCATCAAGATCGCCAAGTGCTATCATGCCGCCATCAGAACTCCAAGCGGCAGACAAGATAGGATCAGGTGAGGGTTCATAAATCGTTACGACTTCGGAAGTGGAGACATCCCAAACATAAGCACGGGGTGAAGCTACGCCGAGGATCTGGCTAGCATCCGACCGCCAGCTTATTGATGAGATGCCTAAACCCCAAGCCGAAGAAAATGCCGCGCCTTGAAGGTTTTTGAGCTTATTGAAATGGTCATCGTTTGCAGCGTATGCCCAAATATCAATGTCATTACCCACAGCGATAGCTAGCTTTTGCCCGCTGGAACTCCATTCTAAGGCGGTAATCAAGCCTGATGGGTAAGCCAAATGCTGTTTTGCCGATAAATCATCCGCAGCCAATATCGTCACGCCATTCTCATCGCCAACCGCGATTAACGACGAGATGGGATTTATATCGAAGCGCGGCGCATTCAGGTTCGTACCGATTGGGAAATCTTGTGCTTTTGTGACGGCCATACCCCAAAAGATCACAGCCATCAGGCAGAGATAACCGGAATTTTTGAAAATACGCAAAAGGGATATAAACGTGGTAAACCGCGACATATCAAAATCCTTCACCATTCAAATCTTAAGTGGTCATATTCCGCTTGATGCTGACTTGATCACTTTAATCATATCCTGTGAGCCAATTTTGAATCTGCCGCCTGTCCGTCGGCTGCCCTACACGGCTGCTTACGAGGGTTTCCGGCGGAAAACCCGCAGCACCTTCCAGCGGGAACGCGGGTTTAAGGCTGCTTCGGCAATCGGGCTTTCGGTGGCGACCGATTTTGACCGTGCGCTGGTGATGAGCGCTACTGCCAGCACGATCACCAATGCGGCGACGATTTCGCGCATGACCAACACCTCGCCCACCAGCCAACCGATGAACAGCGCCACGACTGGATTTACATAGGCGTAGGTTGCCACACTGCTGGCGGTTGTGACCGACAGCAGCCACATGTAGCAGCTAAAGGCGACCACCGACGATCCGACGATGAGATAAGCCAGCGCCAGCCACGACTTCAGCGAGATCATCGAAATATGAAGCTGCGCCGGTTCGCCCATAAACAAACTGACGACAAGGAACATCAAGCCGCTGCACAATAGGTTCATGCCGGAAGCCTGTGCCGAGGACTGGGGCTTATCCACCCGCCGCGAGAGCAGCGAACCAGCCGCCCAGAAGATCGCGGATGCAATCACCAGCAGGCCGCCAGCGGGGTCGATCCCGGTATCACCGCCGCCGAACATCAGCACCACACCAGCGAAGCCCAGCACCAACCCCACCAGCACCCGCCCACGCGGACGTTCTTCGCCCTGCCACAACCAACCGAACAGTGCCATCCACAGCGGAAGCGTGGCGTAAAGCGTCGCCGCCAAGCCTGAAGCCACCGTGCGCTGCCCCGCGACCAGTGTGCCGTTCGCGCCAAAAAACATAATGAAGCCGAGGACTGCTGCTGAACGCCATTGTGCCCACGTCGGGCGGGGTGCGCCGCTGCGCCACGCGACGGTCATCAAGATGATACCCGCGCAGGCAAAGCGCACGAACGAAATCATGAAGGTCGGGATGGTTTCGAGCGAGTAATGGATGGCGAGGAAGCTGCCGCCCCACAGAAAATAAATGGCGGCGAACGACAGGATCAGCCGCCAGCGGGGTGCGTTCGGTCGGGAGGCCAGCATAAGTGGGGATACCTCGGTCAACAGGGTTAGTGGTGTTCAAGGACGGCTGTGTGCCGCCGATTCGTTCGTATTCTAGCAGACCTGTATAGGGTCTTATTAAGTCCATCCGATGTGAAGCTTTCCACCCCACCCTAGCCCTCCCCGTAGTAAAAGGGAGGGAACAAATACCAAGATAGCATGGTGATGAGTTTAGGTTGGGTGGCACGGCGAGGGCGCATCGCCACGCGCCCCTACGATAACAGGTGGTGTTACATAGACACGCTGTCTCACGCCTCTACAAAAAACATCTTTGCGTTCTTTGAGCCTTTGAGCCTTTGCGTTAAAAATCTCTGGTTTTCTCTGCGTCTCTGCGGTTCAAACATGTCTTTTCAGTGCCGAAAAATGCATGTTCTTTACGTTGGCGTAGGGCAGGCGTCAGGTCGTAGGGTTGGCGTCAGCCGCGCATAGATCACGGGTGGAGTGTGCATCAGCCGCGCAACCAGTAACCAACGCACCATCTGGCGTATCGTAGAGACATCAACAAAGAACGCACACAAATAGGAGAAAATCATGCGTAAGATCGTCACTTTCATTACTTTGGTCGTCATGCTGGTCAGCGCGGGGGTTATGGTCGTCGGGGCGCAGGATGACGCCAGCAGCGTACTACGCGGCGCCTGCCCATTTAACGAAGGCGCTTACTATCAAGCAGGCTTGTTCCCACGCTATGAATTCCGCAACAAGCGGTTGGTGTTGGTGAGCTGGAACACGGGCAAGACGGTACAGGAAGTCGAAACCTCGTTGGAAACCTCACAGTTGAACGTCATGAACTGGTCGCCGGACTGCCGTTATATGACTGCCGCCCTCGGTGACTTTGGGAATACCGATACCGTCGTTTGGGATATGACGAACGGCCAGCGTGTAGGTGCATTCGCCAACGCCGGTTTGCGCTGGAGCCCGGACAGCCAACAGGCGATTGTCAGCAACCGCGACGGTTTGGCACTATGGACTGTCGGACAAGAATCAGCCGTCAAGATGATGGACTTCCGTGGTGATGACTTCATCAGCCGTTGGGATACCGAGCATAACGAGGTCTGGCTGCTGCCCACCAGCTATTACTACTCGGCAGCGGGTGTCACCGTCTACAACCGTGCGAACGGCGAACAGGTCGGCTACTATGACAACCCCGCCGGTCAAAGCGCACAGGTCGGCTTTACCCTGTCGGCAGATGGTTCCCGCGTTATCGTCTACACCGTGCGCTTGAGCAGCACCAGCGGCGCGGGTGTCACCGTCTGGGAACGCGGCACCACCAACAACGTGCAGGTCGATGCCAACACGGACGGCACCAGCTACGCCGAACGCATTGCCATCAGCCCCGACGCTCACTATCTGGTCATCGGTGGCAACAACCTGCGGGTATGGGATCTGCAAAACCTGCCTACCGAACTGAACGACCGTGATCCGGTGGTGTTCGCTGCCTCGGATGCCAAGATCACCAGCGTTCGCTTCTTGAACGGCAGCACGGTAGAAGCCGTCAGCACGGAAGGTGTAGTGCAGTGGGATGTGGTCAGCGGCAACATCGTTACCAACATCGTCAGCCGCTAATTACAAACCGCATTGATATACAAAAAGCGCACCCCTGTTGGATGCGCTTTTCGATTCTCACAGCAGCGGAAATGGTGAGTATCCCATAGCTGTCAAGTTAAGCGTTTTTGCCGCCAGAGGCTAAAGCCATCTGGCTATCTGTTCCGGCGGGAAGGAGGCTAAAGCCGCCTCGAACCCGCCGGGAGACCTGTGCAGCAGCGACCGTATGCCATAGAAATTGATCATTACAGTGCGAAAACTTCTTAAGTTGACAGGAATGCGGCTCAAATGAGGCGTATCCCTAAGGCAGCGGGATTATAGGCTGCTTGCCTTCTCCTTGCCCAAACCGAACCACGCTGGTATCAATGCCAGCAGGCATAATACCGCGCCAATTAAACCGAGTTCGCCCAGCACCCGCACCGCGATACCGGCATAGGCGTTAATGAAGTCCATCGTCTGCCCCGCGTTTTCCAGCGTCCCTCCCAGTTCGGCTGAAGCCAGTTGGTTGATGCGGTGCAGCGCGAAATTCGTTAGCGAGGCTACCGCGACCGTCATCCCGATCAACCGCAGGATAATCACCAGCGCCGAAGCCACGCCGCGGTGATCTTCGTCCGCTGAGTTAATCACGGCTGCGCTAATCGGCGAGAACGTTAGGCCGATACCCACGCCCACAAACACCATCTCGGTCGCGACCAGCCAATCGGGCATATCCAGCGTCCACGTTTGCCAGATGGCTGCGAAGCCAATCACCGCCAGCACCAGCCCGATGATGGTTGTGGTCTTGACCCCGATACGGTCACTCAACCAGCCACCGGGGATGGCAGCCAGCGCCATCGGCACCGTGAGCGCTGAAAGCAGGATACCCGTTTGCAAAGCCGCGTCGCTGAGTTGGCTGCTATCTTGTATCCGCACGTTCACAAGAATAGGCACGGTCACGAGGCCAATCATCAGGCAGAAGCCGATGAACAGGTTGATAATCGAACCGGACGCGAGGTTGCGCTGTCGAAACATCTTCAACTGGATCAGCGGGTCACGCAGCCGCGACTCGACCAGCACGAAGCCGATCAGCGCCACGAGTGCGATTATCAGCGCCGTGCCGTTCAGCGGGGGCAGATTGCTCACTTCTTGCAGGTTGGTCGGTGAAAGCGATACATCCACGTTCCCGCCCAAACCAATCACCAGCGCGATCAACGAAGCCGCGATCAGCACGGTTCCCACAATATCGAAGCGACCCTTCGCCCGATGTTCCGGCACGTTTCGCAGGGCATACAGCGTGAACGCCAAACCAATCAGGGTCAACGGCACATTAATCCAAAATAGGGTGCGCCAATCGGGTGGGGGCCAACCCAACCCACCGAGCAGGTTGGTAAAGGTGTCTTGATGCGTTGCGAAGAAGTTGACGAGGATACCACCGTACAAATGCCCCAGCACCCATCCCAGCGTATCCACCGCACCGACTACGCCCAACGGCTGTGCGCGGCGTTCCGGTGGGAACAGGTCGCCCACCAGCGCAAGGCTGACCGGCACCAGCGCCCCCGCACCCAACGCCTGTACAATACGCCCGATGATGATTGCCAGCAGCGTCATTTCGGCTTTATCGGGTCGCTGCCCTAGCCGCCGTGCGATCAGATACAAACCGTCGGTCGGCCATGTGTGCGCGGTTGCCACCATCACCGACCCTACCACGAAGATCAGCAGGCACACCACATAAACTTTGCGCCGCCCGATGAGATCGCTCACACGACCCATGAACATCATACTGATGGCGTAGGCCAGCAGGTAGCCGCTGACCACCCACGATGCTTCATCCAGCGAGCTTTGCAGGGGTAAACCCAGCTTGAGCAGGATTTCCGGCAGGAAGGCCGAAACGATGGTTAAGTCCAGCGAACCGATGAATACGGGCAGGCAGATTAAGCCCAGCACCAACCACGGGTTTACGTTACGGGTCACTTTTTGGGTCATAACAGGTGTCTTTGCGCCTTTTGGTCGATGAGCTATGAACTAGCCGTAGCTTCTGCGGTTGCTTCGGTTGTGGCCTCGGCAGTCGCTTCAACCGTCGCTTCGGCGGTTACATCCGCTGTGGCTTCTGCCGTGCTTTCAACCTCGCTGTCAGCCGGTTCTTCGAGGTTCGCCTCAACATCAAAGTCATAGAACTCCATGTCCCATGTGGTTGGCTTTATGGTGTCCGTTCCGGTTTCCGGCTGCACCACCACCAGCTTTTGCGGCAGTTTGTTTTCTTTATCAATATACACATCAATGTTCGTGCGCCCACTGATCTGCACCAAATACAGCATCATCCACGAAATTTTGTCCCCGTCAGCGGTTGCCGTCAGGTGGTAAACGGGTGTGCCGTCGTCGAGGGTAGTGTCCTCTGCCAGCGCTACATTTTCCAGCGAGGCAAAGGCTGCCCGTAAACCGCGATCTTCCTGCGTCAGCAAGGCACGCGGGTTAAAACCCGGTAAGAATGTTTGTTTCGACCATTTCGTGCCGATCAGCCGCCACCATTGGTCGTCGTCCCGCGCGAAAATTTCAATCTCGACCGGCAGCATTGACAGCGTAACTTTGGCTTTCGCCTGCATCAAGTTCGGTGCCACATACTGCGCTTCCATCCGGTTGAAAATCGCCGAGCCAATATCCGTTGCCAGAATATAATCTGCGCCGGTGCGGTCAACGATGATCTTCAGCGCGTCTACCGCGAGGATATTTTCGGTCGTCTGCTTGAGTAAAGCTGCCGGATCAGGCGGCGGTTCGTTAGTGGCTGGTGAGCCGGTACATCCACTGATGCCCAAAATGACGATTACTACAATAACGACGAACAATGCTAAACGCCGCACGTATATGTCCTCTCTAAAATACCGATACCGTCGTCCAGTATACATTCAAACCAGTATACGTTACATAATCGGTTGCGTTGCGGGTCAGTTGTCTTAGTCAGAAGTGTGGAAAAGGTTAGTGTCAATCGAACCTTTTGCACCCAAAAATAGGCGAATGGTTTACTAAAAGGAAAGCGTAACATGATGCGTAGACGCAAAATTGTAATGGGTTTAATCGCTGCCGCAGTCGTCGTGTTTATTATCTTCCAACTTTTCCCGATAAGTAACTTCAATCCTGAAATGGCGTTCCCCGGCAACCCGCTTGTTGATGCCCAGTTCACATGGGACTCGGCGCAAACTGAGCAGTTGGTTCGTGCCGCCTGCTACGACTGCCACAGCAACGAAACCCGCTATCCGTGGTACGGTAACATCGCGCCCGTCTCGTGGTTGGTGTATCAAGACATCAACGAAGGCCGCGAGAACTTGAACTTCTCGACATGGACGATCCGCGAAATCGAGGTCGATAACCTCATTGACCAGATTGAAAAGGGGAACATGCCCAAACCCATCTACCTGCCGCTGCACCCCGAAGCGAACCTGACCGCCGAGCAAAAAGCGCAGCTCGTCGCCGGTTTACGCGCCACCTTCGACGGTTGAAACTTGCATCGAACGGGAATGTTATCAACAGAAACAGTGTCATTTAGCACTGCATTCTCAAAGTACCGAGCCGGTATGATGGGATTGTGGGTCAAAGCTTGATGTTTGGTATGACCCGCCTTTTAGAATGCAGAGGCTTAATCATGGACGGTTTGTCAGAATTTTCGGTACTCACGCTCTTCGGATTCCTGTCAACACATTCACCCTTGTCGAACGATCATTCATGGGTCAGCATCATTAAATTCTACGTGACCCTCGTCGTGAGTGTTCTTGGGACGGTCGCCTTATGGGGGTTGATCGGCTATGTGGGGTCGATGATTTATATTCCGCTGCGTTTGGATATGGCGGTGCTGTTCACCTTAACCGGTATTGCTTTGACTTTCGGTGGTCTGCTCCTTCTGGTCGCGCATGGCGTTGACAGCATTGATAAACACATCCGCAGCGCCTTGAACGAACGTCATATCCACCATGAACCGAGCAAACCGCGCAAACTATTGCACAATTAAGCGGGTAAGCTGAACGTTTTAACATAGTCGCATACCCAATGGATTCCCTCCGTTCTTGCTGATAGCATTGCTGGTGAGCGGTTGGCCTTTATAATCGGTCAGCCGCACGCCGCTTGTGGTTATTCGGCATTATTGGGAACGGGTTATGCAGTCGATTGTTGCCGTATTGTCTGTGTTGTTGATGTTCATCGCCCCCTATCCAAGCGTGGTTTGGCTGCTCGGTCGCAGTCCACTTGCCAGCAGTCGAATTTTAGCCGTACTGGTGTCGGCGGGGTTAGGCGTGGGCGTCCTTACATGGCTGATGATGGCTGAAGGTATGCTCGGCATCCCTTTCCAACTCGGCTCAATTTTGCTGCCCTTTCTATTGGTGTTCGCCCCCGGCACCTTCTTGTGGTGGCGTGAACGCGGCACACGCCCATTAGCGGATACCACTGAACCCGCCGTATCACCGCTGCTGTCGCGCCTCGGTTGGGCAGTCGTCATTATCGTCGGGGCAGCCGTGCTGTTTAACGCGCTGTACTGGCCGTTCTATAAAGCTGATGCGTTGGGCATCTATGCCGACCAAGCCCACTTTATGTATGCCACCGGCGGCCTCATCCCACTCTCGCTCCCTAACTACAGCTACTATCAAGCCTACCCGATGCTGGTGCAGTTTTCGTACACCTACAGCTACTTAGCCGCCGGTTGGGAAAACCCTTACCTAGCCAAACTCATCCCCACCCTGCTTGGTTTAGCCTGTTTGGGCATCGTCTACAGCCTTGGCAGCACTTTGTACAGCAAACGAGCCGGTTGGGTGGCAATTATTCTGCTGGCGCTCACGCCGTTGTTCGGGCGCTGGGCTTCCTCCGGTTATGCTGATCTGCCAATGGCCTTTTACTATGCGCTGGCGGCCTTATTCGCGTGGCGTGTGTGGCAGGCGGGCAGCGGAGTCGATGCGTTTGTGTCAGGTATCGCCATCGGCCTCGGTGCGTGGACGAAAAACGCTATTCTCCCCGGTGTTGCCCTGTGGTTCGCCTATCTGCTGCTTGGTTTACTGCTTAAGCGGGTGAGCCTGCGTTCGCTGCTGGTTGCGGCGAGTGCCTGTGCCGTGGTGGCTGCCCCGTGGTATACCCGCAACTTGATCGAAGCCCACCTGCTCATGCCTGCTACCGTGTGGAGCGAACAGGCCGGATGGACGCTTGAAAACCTGCTGGTATTCGTCACCCACCCCGAAAACTTCGCCTTCACCGGCTGGCTTATCCTTATCGCCGCTGCTTTTGCCCTGTATCGCATCATTCGCCAGCCGCGCCACGCCAACCACGAACTGCTCATTGCCGTGTTCACGCTGCCGTTCTTCGGCTTCTGGTGGGTGCTGGCGAGTTATGACCGCCGTTTCCTGCTGTACTTTCTGCCACTTTTGGTTGTTCTTGCGGCGGGTAACAGCCTCATGCTCTGGCAGCGTGTCCCAACATCAGTCCAACGTCCCTTGCGCTGGGGGCTGGCTGCGGCGGCACTCGCTATGACCATCTATATCGTCAGCATCAGTATTGATTACAAGAACGCTATCCTGCGCGACCCCTTCATGAGTGATGATGCCAAGCATGAGGTTGTCCGAACAACACCTGACGGTGAATAGCACATCCTGATTAGACATGTTGGACAGCCGAGCCTTGCGGCGTTTTGCGGTAAAGGCTACATTTGAGGGAAATATCGGCATCTATTCTATATGGCATAAAACTGATTATGGAAATCCCTATTCGTGTCGGCATTTCACCCACCCTCAACATTCGTGGCCTGATTGCATCCCGTGACATCAAGAAGAACGAAGTTTTAGAACGCTGTCCCATTGTCCTGATCGACCACCGTGTCGATACCGCTTTCGATAACACCATCCTCAACCGCTACTGCTTCGAATGGACGAAAAGCCACAGCGCTCTGCTACTCGGCTACGGCAGCTTATACAACCATTCGTATACCCCGAATGTGCGCTACCACTTCGCTTATACCACCAAAGAGATTTTCTTCCGTGCGCTGCGTCCTATCAAAGCGGGCGAAGAATTATTCGTTAACTATAATGGCGATCCGGTCGACCAAACGGTCATTGAGGGTTACTACACCGACGCCAAGCACTGAGCTATCGCTCGAAGGAGGGTGAGTGCCTACGCTGGTTTTGAATCACTTAAACCTCAATTTACTCTGCTCATCAGAGGTTTAGGGGTATGCATCTCAAGTCGCCAACTACTCAATACTGTGCGTTCACCCAGCTTGAAAATCACATTTGGGAGTTTCGATTCCTAAAAGCCAATAATCAGGCGGTCGATGAATGGGTCGCGTGGCAAAATTATCTCAAGAACACGCAACCCATTCCCGATAAAACCCCTGTGCGAATGCTCTTAGACTTTCGACCGGATGGCCCGATGTCCACCATGTACGCCCTTCAAAAAACGAGCGAGTGGCGCAGGCAAAATCAAGATATTGAACCGGTTCCAGTGCGGATTGCGATTGTCCTCAAGTCATTAAATCGATTTCAAAAAGGCTATGCCGAGATTTTGAAAGAAGGGGTTAATGTGTTTGGGATGCATAAAGTTGTTGTAGAAATATTCCCTGACGCTTACCAACCCGCGCTGGATTGGCTTTCAAAAACATAAATCCGTGTTCGTTTGCAACCTTCGTGTATTATTGTAGGGTTTACAGGCTGAAAACGGACTTATGGCTCCAAAACACATCCGCACCACCGATATTGCCCGTGCGCTCGGCGTACACGTCAACACCATCCGTTTGTACGAGGAATGGGGTTTCCTGCCACCCATCCCACGCGGCAAAAATGGCTACCGTTTGTATACCCGGATGCACTTCGAACAGGCGCGGCTGGCGCAGATGGCAGCCCGTTGGCCTTACCTTGTCGCTGACAAAGCGTTGCTTGGTGATCTGGTACGCAGCGCAGCGAACGGCGACCTTGGCATGGCGATGGAGTTAGCTTATCTGTACCTCGCCCATGTACGCGTTGAACGCACGCTGGCAGAAGCGGCGGTTGAGTTCCTCGAACGTTGGGCAGCCGGTCACCTGATGGACTCGGCTCGTCCGCAAATGCACATCCAGCGGGCTGCACGGCACTTAAACGTCACCGTCGATATGCTGCGCAATTGGGAACGCAACGGCCTCATCAGCGTCCCGCGTGACCCCGCCAACGGCTACCGCTTATATGGTAGTGCCGAGTTCGGTCGCTTGCGGGTTATCCGCACCCTGGTTCAAGCTGGGTACAGCATGATGGCCGTCCTGCAAATGATGCGCCAGTTCGACATTGGTAAAACCGATAACCTGCGCGAAGCGCTCAACATCCCCCTCGAACAAAGTGCTAATGAGCATATTGAGGTGGTCGCTGACCGCTGGTTGACCAGTTTGGTCGCGCTCGAAGAACGGGCGCAGGCCACCATCCGCCAGATCACCTCCATGATTGAGTTGACTTACGCCCGCTAAACCCTACTACAATGCACCATAGCCTTATGCTCGAAGTATAGACCGATGCATAAGGAGAAGCCCCACGCTAAAACCCTGCTGGAACAAATGCGGCAGATCGAATTGAGCAGCGATGACCGTGAGTCACTGGCAGAGGAATTGTAGCGCGCCACCGACCTTGAGGATTTGGTCTAAAACACGCAAACCCTCCAATGCTTCTCCAACCGCGTAAGATCGTATTTGAGCGATGTGCCGGCCTCGTTCCAACCGCCCATGATTGATGAAGGAGACTCTTCAATGGAAACGTTAAAAGCCTATTTCGAGAAGCAGAAGCAGCCCGATATTCACACCCTCGCTGCATACGTGCAAGCCTACGTCAATGAACACGGACAATCTGTATTCGACGCTAACAAAGCTGAGATGATCGAGAAGTACCCGCTGATCGGCGACAGTGTTTACGGCATGCACGGCAAGCGGCTCTTTGATGATCTACACGCGCAGATGAAGGCGTTGGGCTTAAAGGCCACACCGCGCATCCCCGGCAACCTGATGATCTCGCGTGAGTGGGGCGATGATGAAAGCGACCGCCAGCGCTGGATGTGGAGCAAGATCACGCAGGCGGATGGTACCGCGCTCGGCACCATCGTCTGCGCCTTTTACCACAACCATATCGAGATTGATCTGCCGCGCCCGATGAAAGTCATGGCGCTGGAAGAAAGTACACCCAAAGCGGTCATTAGTGCACTGGAGAAAATGTCGCCGGACTTCGCCAAGGCGCTGGATATGCGTGCCGAAGTCGCGGCGTGGATGGCAAGTATGGAAGGCCAGCAGCAGTAAACATGAGTAGGGGTTTGCCGGCGGCAAACCCCTGCATAATCGTTTTATAGAAACCAGTGGTTACTCATCCGCCAATTTGATGGCGACTTCTGTTTGCCATTTCGCAGGGTCGGGTTCGTCACCGGGGTCGAGGATGTAATTCTCGTAGCGCGAGGCGAACGCATCACCCTCCGGTTCGTGCCAGTGATCCCACTTGATGCCTTCCTTCTCCGCCCATTCAATCAAGATCCGGTTGGCATCCATCAAGCCGTCATAATGGCCGGTGTACAAAATACTGGCGTAACGCCCCGCTGGCAGCACATCGCTGGTGATGCGGTTATTGCCGGTCAGCACTTTGGCGACCGGCCACGCCATTTCGACATCCAGCTTGTTCGGCATATCAATGACACGATAGCGGATAATCGACGGGCCAGATTGTTTCTCGTCCTGCTGCTTCAGCCACGCCAGCACTTCATCATGAAGCTGCGGAATGATGCCGGAGCCGAATTCCTGCGGCGTCACCTGGACGCGGATCGAGACGTAAGGTTGTTCCTTGTAGGTGACGATTTTGGGCTCAGTAACCATGTGCATAATCTCCTGCTGTAATCAATCAGATCAGTCGGTGTGTATTACGCGACTTTTTCAACCGGATATTGAACCTCGGCGGTCGAGTTGTGTGGGTTATTCGCGTCGTTCTTCATGTAGATTTCGCGGTACGGCCCGACGACCTGATACCCAATGGCCTCAATCCCACTGAGTAAGATCGCGTGTGTTTGGGTGAAATTATCAAATGAGCCTTGATGCACCACCGAGGCCACCTGCGCTTGCGGCAGTTCATACACTTGCACACTTTCATTGGCGGGAAACAACTTCTCGACCGGAACCGCCGCTTCCGCAATCTCGTTCGCATGGATGGCGGCGGGTTGGTGCCACAATGCTAGGCAATCGCCTGTTTCTTTGATGCCATTGGCTGTAAGGTGGCTGTAAACGGCATGGTAGGCCTTATCAAGATACTGCGGCACTTGGTCATTGGTCGGGATGGTCACTTTGTTGGATGCAATCAACATAGGTGCGACGGTCTTGAGTACAACATCATAATCGGGCATGGTATCCTCCAGTTCAATTTGTCGAAGTCGGGCGGCGATTCGGCTCAGTCGATCCTGTTCTTCCGCCACCTGCCGTGCAACCTCGGCGTGTTTCGTTTTAAGCATCTCGCGCAGTTGGGCAACGCTGAGGTCAGCGCTTAACATCTGCTCGATCTGTTCCAACGAGAAGCCAAGATCTTTCAGCGCCAGTATGCGGTTCAGGCGCGCCAACTGGTACACCTCATAGTAACGATAGCCGGACGTGCGATCTACTTTGACAGGTTTGATCAAGCCTATGTCGTCATAGTGCCGCAGCGTCACCACCGAAACTTGTCCAAGGCGGGCAAAATCACCAATCTTAATCACGAAAAATACTCCCTGTGCGCACAGATGTTCTTACTATATACTCTCAGGTAAGGTGAGAGTCAAGCAGTTTATTTTGCTTGCTTTTCACAAAGAACAGCACGCGAATATCTTGACTGACGACCGTATTGAAACGTGTTAAACTAGAACCATCGTCCTACCGTTCACTGGCTGAGGTGTAGGGATGCTCAACCGGGAACAACTCGAACAGGCCATTGCCGCCCAAGAAAGTCTCCGCGCCGCCCTCGGCGATACGGTGGTGGATGCAACTGTCGCCATTCTCCGTGAAAAATTAACCTCGCTCGATCACCAGAACGCGCTCGAACAGCGTAAACTGGTTACGATTCTGTTTTGCGATATTGTTGGCTCTACCGCCCTTTCCGAAAAGCTCGACCCTGAAGACGTGCTCGAAATTATGGATGGCGCGTTAAAAGCTTTCTCTGACGCGGTTGGTGAATTTGGCGGTACTGTTGCGCGGCTGATGGGTGATGGCTTGCTGGCGTTCTTTGGCGCACCCATCGGGCGTGAGGACGACGCAGTACGGGCGGTACGCTGCGGCATCGCTATTATCCGCGCTACCCGTTTATATGCGGCTACTGTTGAGGCGCAGTGGGGCGTCACCAGCTTCAATGTGCGTGTCGGCTTGAACACAGGGCCGGTCGCGCTTGGTGAAGTCGGCGGTGTGGCCGGCTCGGAGTGGACAGCGATGGGGGATGCGATCAACCTCGCAGCCCGCCTGCAAAGCGCCGCGCCCCCCGGTAACATCCTCATTTCCCACGACACCTATGTGCATGTACGCGGTATTTTTGAAACCCGCACCATCGCCCCGATTTTGTTTAAAGGAAAGTCCGAAACCGTACAGGTGTATTTGGTCGAGCGTGAAAAACCACGTACCTTCCGCGTTACCACGCGCGGGGTAGAGGGTATTGAAACCCAGATGGTCGGGCGCGGTGGCGAACTCAAACAACTCCAAGTCGCCTTTAATTGGGCGAACGAAGAACGCGAAACCCAGATCGTGACGCTGGTAGGCGAACCGGGTGTAGGTAAATCGCGTTTGCTGCGCGAATTTGATAGTTGGCTGGACGAACGCCCCGAAGGTATTATTCACTTCGCCGGACGCGCAACCGGCGACATGCTCAAGCAGCCCTATGCCCTCATCCGCAATATGTTCGCCTTCCGCTTCGAAATTTTAGAAAGCGACAGCGCCGCCGTTGCCCGTGAAAAGCTGGAACGCGGTATCGCGGGTTTTCTCGGCACAGACAGCACCGCCAAAGCCCACGCTATCGGTAATCTGATTGGCTTCGACTTTTCGACCAGCCCTTATTTGCTCGGCGAAGATCCTCAGCAGCTCACGCAGATCGGGCAGTTCGCCATCACCGAGTTTTTCGGTAAGGTGGCGGATGATACGGCGGTCGTCGTATTTCTTGATGACATCCATTGGGCCGATGATAAGTCGCTCGATCTGGTCAACCATATCGTCCGCGCCAAGCGTGAACTTCAACTGCTGGTCGTCTGCCTGACGCGCCCTGCGTTGTTCGAACGCCGAATTCCGCTGTGGATGGATCAGCAAGATTTCCACACGCGCATCGAACTGCGCCCACTTTCGCAGCAGGATACGCGCACCTTGATTACCGATATTCTGCGCAAAGTGCCAGTCATACCGGATGACCTGTGTGACCTGATTGTGCTTAACGCCGAAGGTAACCCTTTCTACGTCGAAGAAATTATCAAGATGCTGCTGGACGATGGCGTTATCTTGAAAGGTGATGAGCATTGGTCGGTCGATAGTTCGCGCCTGACGGACTTACGCATCCCGCCCACGCTCACGGGGGTCTTGCAAGCACGGCTCGACGCGCTGCCTACTGCCGAGCGCGACCTGTTGCAGCGGGCATCGGTGGTCGGGCGTATCTTCTGGGACGATGCCGTCAGCCATTTGCAAACCGAGGATGAACCCGCGCTGCAAAATATTCCCGCCCTGCTGGAAGCGCTGCACCGCCGCGAACTTATCCGCCGTCGCGAGGATGCCGCGTTTGACGGTACACATGAGTATATTTTCCGCCACAACATTTTGCATGATGTCACCTACGAAAGTGTACTGCGCCGTTTGCGACGTGCTTACCATGCGCAGGTTGCGGATTGGCTGGTGAAGCGCAGCGGCGACCGTGTGAACGAATACACCACGATGATCGCCCGCCACTACGAACAGGCCGGACAATCGCAAAAAGCCATCGCCTTCTTCAGCAAAGCCGCCGAAAGCGCCCTCAACATCAGCGCCTACCATGAAGCAATTGATTGGGCGGAACATGCCCTCGCGCTTCTGGATGATCTGGAAGCAGACCCCGCCCGTGATGTGCAAGAGGCACAGTTGCAGGCTTATCTGGGGCAGGCGTACCGCTGGTTGAGCAACTTCAGCCGCGCCCGCCAGCTTTACGAACAAAGTTTGGTGCTGTTCGAACGCGCAGAAGATAAACCCGGCATCGTCAAAGCACTCTATGAACTCGGTTGGATGGTCGGGTCGATCATGCGCCGCTACACCGAAGCCGAGCAGTATTTCCAAGTATCGCTTTCCATCGCTCAAGAAATCGAGGATAAGCGTGGTATCGCGTGGGCGTATAACGGTTTGGGCGCGATGGCGCATTATCAGGGTGACTATACCGAAGCCATCCGCTACTACCAGAGCAGCTTACAAATCGCCCGTGAAATCAGTGACCACATGCGCACAGCCGGCGCACTCAACAACCTCGGTCTCGTCAAAGCCGAGTTAGGGCGGCTGGAAGAAGCGCAGGGCGATCTTGAGGCAGGGTTGCAAATCTTTAAAACCATAGGCAATCGTTCCGGCCTCGCCAGCCCGATCATAAATCTCGGCAATCTGGCACGCTTTCAGGGGAAGCACGAAGAAGCCGAGCGCCTGTTCCGCGAAGCCCTGACCATCTACGAAGAAACGGGCGACCGTTCCGGCGTGTCGGTGTGTTTGTGGTCGCTCGGCAGCATGGCGCGGGTTGATGGTGACTATGAACTCGCCAAGCAGATGTACAGGGAGGCGCTGGCAATTGCCCGTGAGATCGGTTCTCCGGCTGGCATCGGTTCCAGCCTTGAAGATTTGTCGATGGTCGCGCGGCTGCAAGGGCAGTATGACGAGGCGCGTGGCTATCTGGATGAAGTGCTGGCGATGGCTGGCGAAGTGGGCGACCACCACGAAGTCGCTAACGCCCTGCTCAACCTCGGTGGGGTAGCACGGGCGCAGGGCAAATATGACGAGGCAAGGCGCTTCCTAGAAGACAGCGTGGTGATGAATATGGAGCATGGCAACCGCCGTGCGCTGGCGCGTGCTATCTTGTTCCTCGGTGATGTGGCGCTGGCACAACAGGATTATGACGCTGCCCGCCGTTACTATCAGGACTCACTGGCGATTTACCGCGAGTTCGAACACCGTTTGGGCATCAGCCTGACGCTCGGTGGTTTGGGCGATGTAGGCGTGGCGATGGGCGATATTGAAACGGCGCGGCAGCACTTCCACGAAGCCTACATGATGGCGCAGGTCATCCGCGATACACCACTGCAACTTTGGCTGTTGACGGGTATCTCCGGCCTTCTTTCCCGCGAAGGCGAACGTGAACGTGCGGCGGAACTGCTGGGCATGGTGCTGAACGACAGCGCCACCACGCAGGAAACCCGTGATAAGGCTGATGCCATCCTCATAGCGCTCGGTGATGCGGTTCATACGCCGTTGGTTGCCGCCGCCCTCGAACGCGGCAAAAACATGGCCGACCAGAAGAAACAGCGCGTTAGCCCTGAGGAAAACCGCTGGCTGCCGCTGGTAACGTAGCCGTTATCCAAACGCAGATTGTGTAAGGGCGCACAAACGGCTGTGCGCGCGTATGATCATCATTTCACAATTAGAGTTGTGATAAACTCGTTTCAAATTGAGTCATGAAAGGTATTTCTATATGGTTCAACTCATGGAAAAAGCGTTGGCGGAGATCAACAAACTGCCTGCTGAAGAACAAGAAACCTTTGCGGCGTGGATACTGGACGAGCTCGCTTCTGAACGGCGTTGGGATGCTGCATTTGCCGACTCCGGTGACTTGCTCGATCAGTTAGCAGATGAAGCACTTGCCGAACATCGTGCTGGGAAAACACTGCTTCTCGACCCCGACAAGTTATGAAATCATTTACTACAGAGCGCTTTAGGAAGCTGTATCGAGAATTGCCAGAGGAAAATCGTAAACAGGCGCGAGATGCATATAAACAATTTATCCAAAACCCACAACACCCTAGCATACAATTCAAACGTGTTCGTGCTGGAAAAGCCGTGTATTCCGCGAGGATAAATATTAATTATCGTGCTTTAGGGATTTTGAATGGTGATGAAATCGTCTGGTTCTGGATTGGTAACCACGATGAATATATCAAACTTCTAGCGCGTCTATAAGCTTCTGTGAGATAGAATGTCTTGCGCTGGTAAGTGCCATATGCTTAATAGGATTACAAAATATTCCTATATCTTTAGGTGCATCATATGTTCGAACCACTTCAAACATTATTTCCAAAAGTAACCAGCACTTACGATGTGGTGAGCAGCTTAGAGGTCACGCTCATACATCTCAAAAACGTATGTACCTACGATTACGTGTTCCCCAAATATGAGGTCGTCGACCTAACCGAATTGGAAACCAACAGCCCCCAGAGCGCCCACTTTAAGATAACCGCCGCGAAGGCGTTCACCTTCTATATATTAGTGACGGGTGTGCTGGAAAAGATCAATGATTTTGAGGTTCGTGTTACCTATGATATGCACATCAGTGAAGGGCAGTTCACTGTTTTCCGCTTTTTTGTGCTGGCGTTTGCCGTATTCTTTGGGGTCGTGTTCTTAAAAACATTTCTTCCTCACGCATTAGTGTTCATTATTCTGCCTCCAACCGCGCTGTTCATAGCCATTAGGCAGACGAAGGCTTTTATTGAGGAATTAAACGCACGTTTGCAGAAACTGTAAAGATAAACGTCGAAGCATTTCTCGACCAATTTTGAAATACGGGTTAGGAAAGGTACTGCCCTTGTCCCCACTTAAAATGTACGCCGAACTCGCCAAATGGTGGCCGCTGCTCTCGCCGCCCGATGAATATGCCGGAGAAGTCGCCTTCTTCCTACAAGCGCTGCACGACGCAAAAGCTGCCGAAGGTGGAACACTGCTCGAACTCGGCAGCGGCGGTGGCAGCAACGCTTTTCACCTCAAGCAGCATTACTACCTGACGCTCACCGACCTCTCGCCAGAGATGCTAGCCGTCAGCCAAACGATCAACCCCGATTGCGAACACATCGTCGGCGATATGCGAACGCTGCGGCTGGGGCGGCAGTTCGACGTGGTATTCGCCCACGACGCGCTCGATTACATGACGACCGAAATTGAACTCCGGCAGGCCGTCGAAACTGCCTTCATCCACTGTAAAGCAGGCGGGATTGCGCTGTTCGTTCCCGACCACATGCGCGAAACCTTCGAGGCTGAGAGCGATCACGGCGGGCGCGATGGCGAGGATGGGCGAGGCTTGCGCTACCTCGAATGGGCGTTTGACCCTGACGAAAGCGACAGCACTTACACCACCCACTACGTATTCATGCTGCGTGAAGGGCAGAACGTGCATGTCGAGCATGACCAGCACATTTGTGGCCTTTTCGCCCACGCTTTCTGGTTGCAAACCCTTGCTGATGTCGGTTTCCAGACCAAAACGCTGGTGGATTCGTATGGGCGGGATGTGTTCGTCGCAGTCAAACCGCTATCTTAGCAATCCATAAGTGGTCAGGATAAAGTCCAGTATTTACCGATATACTTCCTACTAGATCATGAATCTTATCTCGTTTTCCGGCTGTTTTATAAACAAAGTTTATGTTGATCTTCCATCAGGCTCACAATCAGAAAGCGTTGTTTTTCGCCGTATGCTCTATCGCTTTGGAACGCCCGTAACTTAAAGTTATTCTGGTGGAAAGCTCGATCATGAAAGATATATCAACCTTACCGCCCACCCCCTACGCCGAATTGAATAGCATCCTGCGCGATTTAACCGCAGGTATACAGGCAGCACTGGCGGATAACTTCGTCGGCTTCTACTTGCAAGGCTCCTTCGCCATCGGTGACTTTGACGACAACAGCGATTGTGATTTTATTGTTGTCGTCGATCACAAACTATCCACTGAGGAAGTTGACCGCTTGCAAACGGTTCATGCCGCCATCTTCGACCGCGAACTGTCTTGGGCGAAGCATCTGGAAGGCTCATACTTCCCCAAAGACATCCTGCGCGATCTGGTCAACATAGGCAGCAAACTCTGGTATCTCGACCACGGCAGCCGTTCACTCGTTCAAGATGCCCACTGTAATACCGTGCTGGTCCGTTGGGTCGTGCGGGACTATGGTATCCCGCTGGCAGGGCCGGAGCCGCAAACGCTGGTTGACCGTATCCCCGTCGAAGCGCTGCGTGGGCAAATCCTCAAGGTGATGAACGACTGGGGGCGTGATTTAATCGCCAACCCTGAACCCTACAACAACATTTTCTATCAAGCCTTCATCGTCCACAACTACAGCCGGATGCTGCATGACCTCGTTCGCGGCTACCCCGGTTCGAAACGTGCAGGGACGGAGTATGTGAAAGCCAACCTCGACCCTGCATGGCACAATCTCATTGACCGCAGTTGGTCAGGACGTGGCGATGCGTTTATCAACGTGCGTACCCCCGCCGACCCTGATGATTTTGCGGCGACCCTGCACTTTGTGGAGTATATTGTCGGGCAGGCGAATGACCGTTACAAATAATGGTCAAAATCATGGCAGTAATTTAAGCACCAGTTCGGTACGGAGAATTACCATTCTTCTGGCACCTCACTAAATTCAGGTTGACGATCATCACGACCCTCTCGCCGATAGTCATCAACTAACTCTGATTTCACAGGACGAACTGCCTGTGGCAAAATCGGGAAATAGTCTGCAAAACAAGCTCCATTTAAATAGTCGGGAAATGTATAAATTCCTGTTACTTGAATATAACACCACGATTTGTCATTATCTGTCTTTTGAAACGGTCGGGTTAACCCCAAACGTAACCAAACTTCTGATGCTGAAAATTTCTGTTCAATTATTGAGCGAATACGAGCTGGATGATAATTCTTTTGTGTACGAAGATGTTGGATATAGTATCGTAGTGATAAATCAGTAACTGGAATTTGTTTATAAGTTACACCTGTTGAGTCGGTAAAGTTAAGTGAAAATTTATCCGATTCAACATCACCAAATTTTAAACGATAAAATCCTAGCTTATCAATAGAAATTGGCTTGATTGTGCCTAATGAGCGCTCACCATCACCCGGAGCAATATATTTATTTTTGTGGATTTTTGCATGAAAAATTGCTTCTACCGATTCATGTGCTGTTCGCTCCATGACAGTACGCCAAACACTTTCATCAGGCAAACGCAAAAATTCTACCTGATTTTGATTCCGCCATAAATGATCTTCATTGTGAGGCGGCTTTAGCGTAGAGATGGGTTCTAAAAATAAATTCACAACAGCTCGAGGTCGAATCATAACTGAAGAGTCAGTGTCATATAGATGATGCTCGCATAAAAATTCCGGGTAAGATAATAATGGACGATAACAATTTCCTTTACGATCCACCCCAGCGATACAAACACGATCATCTTTCATACGTGTTACATCGGTAATAATTAATTCTTGCCACATATAGAGCCTACATTAAATGAGTTATTTGTGTTTCAGACCAATACGAGGCGATATATTCAGCGACAAGTCTACGATGGCAATGTGTAGGCGCATGTTCACTGCAAAGTAAGCAGACGGAATTTTGTGCCCACCATGAGCGTTCTAATTGGGTGATTAAGTCTCGTTGATCTAAGAGTTGTTTAAAAGCGACCTCATAATGAATCCATGATTTATCATCTCGATATTGACTGAGCAAATCTCCACTTGGCGACATAGAAGACATATAGCGATAATCACAATTATTCAAATGACGTAAAAAATATGGTAAATCACGCCCTTTTGCAAAGCCACTAAGTTGAGAATCAGGCTTCAATCGTGTATCGACCAATACAGTAATTTTGTTATCCTTTAATAATCCAAAAAAGTGCTCCGCCGTTTTCTGTGTAAACCCAATAGTATAAAGTTTGATTGTCATTTATAGTCTCCCCCTCAAAATAAAGGAGGTTGATGAGGCATTTCACTATCAGCTTTAAAATCTGATGTTTCTACAATATTAAGATTACCATCTTTTATTATGTGCTGAACCTTAACTTCTATATTAACTACTTTGACTAGTGGATCAATAAGCGAACGTGCTATTAAATGGTGTCTATGACAATCAAGCGGATTGCCTTCACTGCACATAATGGCGACAAACCCTTTAACAGCTTGAGTTTCAGCCATAATTTGCAAAAGTCTCTTAAGTCCTCGCCGATACCATTCAGTCTGCATAACAGCTACATAATCAACTAGTTTGAGAAATTTTTCCCGGCTAGTATCGTTATCTGGTAACGTTTGATGTTTATAAACAGTTTCATCTTTAGGTTGCCCTCCCAATAATTCTCCGGCATAACGGTAATCAAAACCCTGCTCTTTCAAAAAGACTTCTAATACATTTTTATTGAAATGAGGGACGTAACGACTATAAGGTGCGCTGCGAACATCAATCAAAACAGCAATATTATTCTGACGTAAAGAAGTAGTGAATTCTTCTTTGCTCAAATTACTATGACCTATAGTATATAAGGTAGGAAGTGAATACTCTTCCATGTATGAAATCCTTTTGGGTATCATCTACTTGATCATTTTATCATTAGGTAATTAAAACACACTTCACAACCAACTTGCGATATAATCCATATTAACATTCTAAATTAGTAGGCAGACGATTTGATTATGACTAACACCGACCAAAAAGAATATTTTGACTCGAACGGCTACGTGCTGGTAAAAGGTTTGTTCACGCCTGAAGAAGTCGCCTATTATCGCGACTACTATATGAACCTGCGTGCATCCGGCACCTACGACGGCGATTTTTCCGGCGTAGACCCCAACAGCAACGACCCCCTCAAACGCTTCCCTCGCATGATTAACATGCACCGCTGGAACCAAACCAGCCTCGAATGGATGCTCGAACCGCGCATTAATACCATGCTGACGCTGCTGGCGGGACGCGAACCCTTCGCTGTTCAAACCATGCTGTACTTCAAACCGGCTGGTGCGCGTGGTCAAGCGCTGCATCAGGATAACTATTACCTGCGCGTGCAGCCCGGTACCTGCCTCGCGGCGTGGCTGGCGCTCGATGACTGCGACGAGGAGAATGGCTGTATGCAGATTGTCCCCGGCAGCCACAACTGGCCGATGCTCTGCGCCATCAAAGCCGATACCACCCAGAGCTTCACCGATGTGACCGTGCCTATCCCCGAAGGCACACCCGTCGAACCAATGATTATGGAAGCCGGTGATGTGCTGTTCTTCAACGGGGCGCTGGTACACGGCAGTATGCCCAACATCAGCACCGACCGTTTCCGCCGTGCGCTCATCGGTCACTATATCGAAGGTGATGCGGAACAGGTCGCTACGTTCTACCACCCCGTTTTACGGATGGATGGCACGCCGGTGGAAATCGGTAAAAGCGCTGATGGTCAGCAGTGCGGTGTGTGGGTCGAGCAGGACGGCACGCCTGTATTGGAACTCAGTGGTCATCAGGGCGCACCGGGGAAACTCGATTACCTGCGCCAGTAACGCGACACTTAATCTACGCAATGCTGTGGGGGAGGGTCAATGATCCTCCCTTTCTTTCCTCTGTATTCTTTGTGCCTTTGTGGTCAAATCTCCTGCGTTCCTTTAACATTCCCGCCCACGAATGTTAAGATTTTCCTACGAGCTTCATGCGGTGTTAAAACCTACGTTACAATAGCCTTATGAAATCTCGTCGCATCCCTATGAAACGCACTTGGATACCGAACAGTGTCACGGCGTTGAGCGTATTCCTTGGCTACTTGTCAATTATGTATACGTTTCAAGGGTACTTCGTCACGGCAGCATGGCTGATCGTACTGGCGGGTATCCTCGACTCGATGGATGGCAAGCTGGCGCGTAAGCTCGGCGGTTGTAGCAAGTTTGGCAGCTACTTCGACTCGTTAGCTGATGCCATCAACTACGGTGTCGCTCCGGCGCTCCTGTTTCAACGGGCGTACTTCACCGACTGGTCAATCCTTGGCAGCATCGTCACCTTCCTGCCCATCGTATGCAGCGCTATTCGTCTGGCGCGGTTTAACGTGCTAACGGAGGAAGAAGAGCAAGACGGCTTCTTCGTCGGTTTGCCCACCACCGTCGCGGCGGGGTTGCTGGCGAGCTTCGTCATCTTCATGAATGATCTGATGAACACTGAAGGTTCACCAGCATTAGCGGCGGTACTGGTCGCCGGTTCATCCCTGCTGATGGTGAGCGCTGTCCCCTATGAACATAATAATTTGATGACACGGCGCGGCTGGAAAGGCTTGCTGTTCCTGCTGGCGATTATCACGCTGCTGCTGTTTCAGGGGCGGGCGATGTTCGCGTGGGTCGCCCTGTACGTCACCTATGGATTAATCCGCAGTATCTTACATACCCTTCGGGATCTGGAGCAGAGGAAAGCAATTTGAATCGACAATTCTGGCTAGGGCTTTTGGGCGGGCTGGCGCTGGCATCCGTGCTGCGGCAGACGAGCAAAAATGCCCTGACGCAATCGCGCCTTGATGCCTACTACAAACGCCGCGCGGAAAATTATAACGATACCGATTTGCAAGTCGGCCTCTTCGGTCGCTATCCCCGCATCGAAATGCGCGAGGCCATCATGCAGTTGGCGAACCTTAAAGCTGGCGACAAAGTGCTGGATTTCGCCAGCGGTGCGGGAGCGAACTTCCCCTACATCATGGAACGAATCGGCCCGACAGGTAAACTGGTCGCGGTGGATTACAGCCCCGAAATGCTGGCGACCGCCCAGCGTATGATTGACGACTACGATTGGGACAACGTCGAACTCATCCAATCCGACGCGGCGACCATGCAGCCGGGGACGGATTTCGACGTGGTGTTGTGTACGCTGGGGTTGATCGTCATCCCGCGTCACGAGCAGGCTATGCAGCAGGCGTGGGACGCGCTCAAGCCGGGCGGCACCTACGCTATCGCTGACATCTGTGAGAGTGACCTGTGGTACGCCCGACCGATTGGCTGGCTGCTCAACATCCTCGACCTGTTCATTATTACCGACAGCACCCGCCGCCCGTGGGAATGGCTGGCGGCACGGGCGCAAAATTACCGGCGCGAAAGTGTGTTCTTCGGCTTTTTCTACGCGGCAGTCGGCAAGAAACCGACGGGCGATTAGCCCTTAGATCATCCTCAGTTCGAACACTATAAAAACCATCCGCGAGGGTGGTTTTTTGTTAGGCTAAGAGCGAAAGCTGCTGTAAGTGATTCGTTATTTTCGCAAAATTCGCAGATATTCTGCCGAAATGGCGGGCGGGAAGCTCCTGTGTATCCGCCGAATTGGCGTTTTATGGCGGCAGAAGTGAGGGAGGATGGCGCTGAAATGACACAAGTTCGGCGGATTGCTCCCGTACTGCCACCGCCGACATTCGGGTGTGCTGCTGCTATCGTTGCTGCAAAGGCTTCGGGTGACAGGGTGGAAGTTTTTAGCCCACAGATTTCAATTTCATAAATATGATTGTTCATGGTGCCAATACATCCCTCATGATTCTTCAGATTCTTCAAATTCAGAATCAATTTTTGTGTGTTTCCCGAATCATTCTCCCTCAAACTTTGTAAATGTTGCCCTAAAGAGGCTGCTTACGTTCCCTCGCATGAGGCTAAAGCCGTCATGCTGATCACCAGACAAGTTTGCTAAAGCAACTCCAAAGGCAGATGTTTGCCTCTAAAAAATTAGGTTTGTTTCTAAGCTATAACGGTCATAAAGCATGTTTCTCGCCTGAGTTATGACAAAACGAGTACCGGACAAGCCTTAAATGACTCCTAAAGTTGCAATTGTTAGAAAAATTGCAGTTGCAACATCCTAAGCAGCGAATGTGATTGGTGGCGCGGCTGAGGCATACCCTCAGCCTATCTAGGACTGACAACGCAACTTACAAAGAATGATAAGAACAGAGTAGCACACATGCGGGTGATTAGGGTGACCATTTGGTAACTCTTATGCGACGAACTTCCCAACCCTTTTGAGAGAAAAATAGTGTTAAGGCAGTTGGCAAATGGTTAGAAAATGGTTTGTCATCGATTTTGAGTGATTTTAGGGGAAACAAAAAGAGGTGCTTACCCGATATTACTAATTCATGATAAATTTATACAAAGAGTTTTATATAACGTTTGATATTAGGGGATGAGTATGTCGAAAGCGAAATTTGACGCGGTGAAGGAACTTATTAACGAAAAGAAGTATGCGGAAGCAAAAGCGCTTCTTAAGACAATTGATCATCCTACGGCTCGCGAGTGGGAAGCCAAAGTTGATAAGCTTTCGCCAACACTAGTAACTGCATTTGCACCTAGCTCTCAGGTTAAACCTGATTTAAAACGCCGACGACGTTGGCCCTTACTCATTCTTGGAGGTACATTTTTAGCATGTATCATCGTTTATGCTATTGGAAGTAATCCTGCCGTTCAAGAAATGAGCCGCGCTACGAGCACTGCTCAAGCCATCGCAGTAGCTGGCACAAATGAAGCTTTAACAGTTTCCAATGGGCAAACTGCGACAGTAATTGCACTGACACCTCCAACTGAAACGGCCACTACTACACAAACACTCGCGCCAAGTGCCACACCTACAATTACTGAAACACCACTGCCGACATCCACATTTACTCCCACATCAACACCTTCACTTGAAGATCAGGCGCGAAAGATTATCAATGAGGTATTGGCAGGCGAAGATGTTGAGAGGATTAGTATTACCGATATAGGATCTCCAAAGCTTTTAGCAGTAGACTATCCGATGCCTCAAATATTTGATTACCGCGTAGATTTTGCAGGTACAGAAATGCTGAAAATCGCTTGTGCGCTGCACGGAAACGGCTTTGGAGATGACTGGCGATATCAGTTTTCAGCTATGATTGATTTAGTGAATAAGACGAACGGACAAACTTCGCGTGATGATGGTCTTTCGGGTCGTGTGAATTCATCTACTGTTGCTGGATGGAATTGTGAAAATGTTACCTCAATGGACCCGTCATTCGCGTTGGATGATTACATTCTCAATCCGATCCTCAATAAATAAAAATGTGGTGAGGCACTGTCATCCTGAACCATAAGATATTCTGCTTTACAGACTATCTCATCATGCTTTTGAGTGAAACCAAAAGGACGCACGATTGTGCGTCCTTTTGGGGATGATACGGGTAGCAGGTCAATCACCTGCTGCCGTGACCTGCGCGGCAACTTTGCCGGTGCCACCCGCCGCATGAGGTTCGCCTGCCGCGAACGGATCAAGCTGGGCGGTCAGTTCTTCGCGGAACTGCTGCATATACAGGTTATAGTAATGCCCCTTCAGGCGCATCAACTCGGTGTGGCTGCCCATTTCGCTGATGCCACCTTTCTCGATCACGAGAATACGGTCGGCACGGCGAATGGTGGACAAACGGTGAGCGATGATAAAGCTGGTACTGTGCTTCATCAGGGTTTCCATGCCGCGCTGAATTAACGATTCTGTCAGGGTATCGACGCTCGATGTGGCCTCGTCCATCACGAAGATGTCCGGCTTTGCCAGCACAGCCCGCGCGAGGCTGATGAGCTGCTTCTGTCCGGTCGAGAGCAGTACACCGCCCTCACCGACTTCTTCTTCGTAGCCCTTTTCCAACTCCATAATGAAGTCGTGCGCACCACCGAGCTTGGCGGCTTCTTCGATCTCGGCATCGGTCGCGTCCAAACGCCCGTAGCGCAGGTTCTCGCGGATCGTACCGCTGAACAAGTGCGGGGTTTGCAGCACGACACCCAGCCGCGAATGGATGCTTTCCAGCGTATAGTCGGTGTAATCACGCCCATTGATTTTGATCGTGCCGGTTTTCGGTTCGTAGAAGCGGCAGATCAAATTGACGGTCGTGCTCTTACCACCGCCCGTTGGCCCCACCAGCGCAATCGTCTCACCCTGCCGCACCTTGAGGTTGAAGTCCTTCAACACGGGTTTTTCTGGCTGGTAGTAGAAGTTCACATTCTCGAACTCAATATCCCCGCGCATCGACTCCGGCGCAACCGCACCCGGTTTGTTTACAAGGTCGGAACTGGTATCCATCAGGGAGAAGAAGCGTTCGGCACTCGCGACCGCCTGCTGCATTTCGGAATAGACACGCGCCAAGTCCTGCACCGGCCACATCATGAAGGTGACGTAAGAGATAAAGGCCATCAAACCACCGATGCTCATGTCACCGAGATTAACCTGCAAACCGCCGTACCAGATGATCGCACCGATGGCAACCGCGCTCAAGACCTGCACCGCTGGCAGGAACAACGCACTCAGCCACGCCGCACGGAACGAACGACGGTACATTTCTTCGGCAAGGTTGTCGAACTCGCGGCGGTTGGCCTCTTCGCGGCGCATAGCCTTGACCACACGCACACCGGTGATGTTCTCGTTATAGGTGGCGGTGATGCGGCTGTTCAGCTTACGGCTGGCGCGGTACTCGACCAATATCTTGTTCTTGAACCACATCGCCACATACAGCAATATCGGGATCATCACCAGCACGATCAACATCAGCTTCCAATTGATGGTCGCCATAAAGAACAGGGCCGTGATGATGTTCATGATCGCCCATGTGATGTCGAGCATACCCCACGTCACAAGGTCGGACATACGCTCGGTATCCGAAGTCACCCGCGACATCAACCAGCCGACGGGCGTTTTGTCGAAGTAGGTAAACGACAGCGTTTGCAGGTGGTCGAACACCAGCTTACGCAGGTCGTAGCGCACACGCTGCCCCAACGTTCCGGCAAGGTAGATGAAGCCAAACACCATTACGGCGAAAATGGCCGCGATGACACCATAAACTTCGAGCGTTTGCACCACGGCGGTCGTATTCTTGGGAACAATACCCTCGTCAATAATCCGCTTGCTCAGGATGGTGAAAACACCTTCCAGCACCGACACGACGAGTGTACAAAACAAGAAACTAGCGACGGTACGCCAATGCGGACGCACCGCACCGAGGATACGAAAGAGGGTGTTCGTGTTTACCCTATTATCGGAAAAATCTTCTTCTTCAAACTGGAAGTCCGAGGACATCAGTCGCCTCCTTTTCCACTTCTTCATCAATACGGGACTGTAGATCAAATATCTGACGGTAAATGCCTGCTTCGCGCATCAGTTGGGTATGATTACCGCGCTGGACAATCCGTCCCTTATCAAACACCAGAATAACATCAGCGTGCATCACCGTCTGGATACGGTGGGCGATGATGAACGATGTACGTCCCTTCATCAGCTTGAGCAGCGCCTGACGAATCGCATCTTCGGTTTCGCTGTCCACTGAAGAGGTGGCATCATCCAAGATCAGGATACGCGGGTTCTTCAGCAGGGCGCGTGCCAGCACTACACGCTGCTTTTGCCCACCGGAAAGTGTCACACCACGTTCACCGACCAGCGTGTTATAGCCATCGGGGAAGGTCATAATAACATCATGGACGGCGGCAGCTTTGGCAGCGGCGATCACTTCTTCCTCGGTCACTGTACGGCTGACGCTGAAGGTGATGTTGTCACGGATGGTACGCGAGAACAGGAACGGTTCCTGCTCGACCACACCCACCTGCCCACGCAGGTAGCCGCGCGGGATTTCGCGCAGTTCGATACCGTCGATGGTAATGCTGCCGGACGTGTAGTCGTAGAAGCGCGGGATCAGGCTGACCACCGAGGTCTTGCCCGAACCGGTCGAGCCGAGCAGCGCCACACTTTGCCCTGCCTTTACCGAAAAATCAACGTTGTACAGCACGGGGGTATCGGCGTTGTACTGGAAGCTAACATCCTTAAATTCGATGTCACCGCGCAGGTCGCCTTCCGGATTGTGGTTGCCATCCACCAGCGATTCTTGTTCCTCGCCGATCACTTCCATCATGCGCTTGTAAGACACCACACCGGTCGACATATCCACGATCAACCGACCGAGGTTACGCATCGGGTTAATCAATTGACCGAGCAAACTCACGTAAGCCAGATATGAACCGAGCGACAGCGTACCGTTGATGACCAGCGTCGCGCCAACGAAGTAACCGCCGATAATCTGCCCGAACACCAGCACATCACTCAACGGCCAGAACAGCGCGTGCATGACCAAAAAGCCGCGACCACGCCGGTAGTGTTCAAAAATTTCTTTGTCGAACTTCTTGCGTTCGTAGTCCTGACGGTTGAACGCCTTAACGACGCGCACGCCGCTCAGGTTCTCTTGCAGGGTCGTGGCGACTTTCGCTTCCTGTTCCTGCAAGTGTTCGTATAAGCGCGAAATTCGCCCGAAGAAGAAGAACGACAACCCCGCGATAAACGGCACCACGATAATCGAGATCAACGCCAACTGCTGATTCAGCAAGAAGATGGCGAGGAAGTTGATGAGGAACAGCAGCAGGATACGACCGACACCAATCGCCTGATCCGCGAAGAAGCGGCGGATAGCGTCAAGGTCGGAGGTGGCACGCGAAAGCAGCTCACCCGTTTGCATGTTGTCGTGGTAGGTAAAGCTCAAGCGTTGGATGTGGTCATACATCGCGTCACGCAGGCGCAGCGCGAGGCCTTCAGCCGTCTTGGAAGCAAAGCGTCCGCTGAGGAAGCTGAATAAACCCTGCCCACCTGCCAGCAGCACGAAGCCCAACCCTACAAAAGGGGCGAGCCGTGCAACATCCCCTGTTGGCAGGATGTTATCAACAAAGTGGCGCACTAAAAGGAAGGAGCCGGTGTTCATGAGCGCAGCGCCAGCGAGCATTATTACCGCGATAAAGTAATAATGACGGAAACCCGACATCATCCGCCAGAAACCACGAAATAAGTTTTTAGAAAGACTTTTGCGTACATCGTATGTATACGCTTGTTTAGGTGGTGTCAACACACCCTCCACAGACAGCTAGACACCCTCGGTTAGGTTCCACCGGGAGTTGTTTCGGCCTCGACTTGAAAAAGGTTGGACGACAGAATGAACCAGAATATATGGGTTTAGTCGGCAAACGTCTCAATCATCAATCTAACCAGCCTTTCTGTTCGGTGTCAATGCGGGGTGGTCTTTAGTTGTCCTATGACCGACGTTGTGAAGATCAACTAAAGTATTGTTGAGGGTTCAAAAAAGATCATAGCAGATCATTTAGGAAGCGTCAAGCACATCTTTTACCCCTCTGAATAAGTACGCTCCGCGTATCATTTTTGTTCGATATTGAGCCTGATTTTGCATGATACAAGTCGCTGCTCATCTAGGATTGAATTCACATTGTAAGGGCTATCTGCGCCACCAATCCACACCATCACCACAAGCATATTCCAACCATCTTGGAAGCGTATCAGGCAAAAGACAGGAATCCTATTGGTCAAGCGTACAGGTCAATCACTCGTTAAAAACCTTCGCATGATACAAAGCGAAGAAGGGGTGATATAGCCACCCTTTCACGCCTGAATGATGCTAATGCCACGGCTGGCGAACGGGTGCAGTACCTCTTCGCTCACCTCCTGTTCGGTGACGAGATGGGTCAGCGCGTTAATCGGCGCGAGGACGAACGGCGCGACCGTCCCTAGCTTTTCCGCCGAGGCCAGCGCCACCACCGCCGCCGAGTTGTCGATCATCAGCCGCTTAATCTGCGCTTCCTCATACGAAAAATCGGTAACACCCGCTTCCATATGTAAGCCGTTCACACCGAGGAAACAGATGTCCGCGCGGAACTGTGACGCGGCGGTGATGGCCGACGCACCCACCAGCGCCAGCGTCCCTTTATTGAGCGTGCCGCCCAAACCGATGACTTCCAGATAGGGGTGTTCAGCCAGCGCGACCATCGCCGGCGGGCTGTTGGTGATGACTGTCGCGTGCAGGTCGTGCGGCAGCAGTTGGGCAAGCTGGGTGGTGGTCGTGCCACAGTCTAGCCAGATCACCTGCCCATCAACCGCTAACCGTGCCGCTGCTTCGGCAATCGAGAACTTCGCGTCCACCTGCTGCTGGCTGCGGGCGAGGTAGGTGGTTTCAGTTTGGGCTTTAGCGACCGCGCCGCCATGTACCCGCCGCAGCAAACCCGCCTCAGCCAGTTCGTTCAGGTCACGGCGGATGGTATCCTCGGACACATTCAATTGCACGCTGATCTCGACCGCGACCACTTTCCCCTCGCGCTTGAGCGTGTTGAGCAGGTGCTGTTGGCGTTCTTCTTTAAGCATGGCGATAACCTTTTGCGTTAATTTGCATTTTAATTCTTGATTATGCATGAATTTGCGGTTATTATCCAGATATACGCTTAGTATCGAGGAAAACCGTGCAAAAACAGATTCGTATCAAACAGGTCGAAACTTTATCAGATGATTGGTACGTTCTCAAAAAGACGACCTTTGAATACCAGCGCCGCGATGGAAGCTGGCAAACCGTCAGCCGCGAAACCTACGACCGTGGCAACGGCGCGACCATCCTTCTTTATAACACCCGCCAGCAAACGGTTATTCTTACCCGCCAATTTCGGTTTCCGGCGTATGTGAACCAGCACTCCGGTTTGATGATCGAAACCTGTGCCGGTTTGCTCGACCATGACGACCCCGTGACCAGCATTCAGCGCGAGGCGGCGGAAGAAACCGGTTACATCATCCAGCAGCCGCGTAAAGTGTTCGAGGCGTTTATGAGTCCCGGCTCGGTCACGGAACGGCTGTACTTTTTTATCGCCGAATATGCGGCACACCACAAGCTGAGCGACGGCGGCGGGTTGGTGGATGACGGCGAGGATATTGAAGTGCTGGAAATCCCGTTTTGCACGGCACTGGAGATGATCGCCTCCGGTGAAATTGCGGACGGTAAAACGATTATGCTGCTGCAACATCTGGCGCTGTCGGGTCTGATGGCGGCGGCGGCGGCAGCGGGATGACAATAGAGCTTTTAGCGGTTAGCAATTGGCGATTAGCTCCAATCAAGTCGTCCACAGGATAGCTTCGCATATCAGTGTCAGAAACCCCACCCCCAGCCCCTCCCCAAAACACAGGGAGGGGAGCAGAGCCAGTTGGCACCTACGGTTGGCAGCACGACAAGCGTCGGCAATGGCAATAAGTTACCAGTTGCCAGTTTTCAGTTGCCAGCTAAAAACAGATTTGCAGCAAATGGTTGAAGGGGTGCCGCTGAAACGTTTGCTGCAAAACAGTTATCAGTTCACAATTGATAGTTATCAGTCCAATGCACAATTTGCGGAACAAGCAGCACGACAAGCGGCGGCATAGGCGGCGCAAAATAAGTGTCGATTTTGTGCGTGTTGTGTGCATTCAGTGGATGCGGTTGTTAAGATACGGCGAGGAGACCCCTAACCCCAACCCTTGCCCTGTTACTACGGGCAAAGGGAGCAAAGACAGTTGTTCCTGTAAACAGCATAGTCGAATATGAAGCGTTTAGGGTGACCATTTGGAAGACCATTTGGTAGCTTTTAAGCGCGGTTGGCGCTAACGGTTTTGAGGGAGTGGAATTGTTAAGGGGGTTGGTGGATGGTTTAAGAATGGTTTGTGGCACAAACGGAAAGTAAACCTACGTAGTAATAAGTTTCAAGTTACAAGCCGGAAGTTGAATGCAAAGACCATTGAACCGCAGAAGCGCCATCCACAGGAGGCTTCGCACAGAACACAGAGATCAAGGCGGAGAAATATAGTAGGCGCACAAAAATCGTGGGCGGTTTGCGCCGCATGAGGCTAAAGCCATCATGCTGATCGCCAGACAAGTCTGCTAAAGCGACTTCATGGTTAAATGTGTTTGAGTAGACAAGCAGTAGAGAGCCAAATGCGCCTACAACGGAACCCCCTCCGTCGCTAACGCGACACCTCCCCCGTAAACGCTGAGGAGAGGACATGTTTGAAAAAGAGGTTGCAAAAAAGGGAGTTCATCGA
>JAPUDW010000341.1 GCA_027492915.1 Bacteroidota bacterium
AGAGACAAAGTGCGATTCTTGATTTGTTTTTAACCATTCATTGAAGGTGAACGTCCATGCCAACTGAAGTGATCATGCCACAACTGGGCGACAGTGTAAGCGAGGGAACAGTCAGCAGGTGGCTGAAACATGAAGGTGAGCGCGTAGAAGAATTTGACCCGCTTCTAGAAGTAAGCGGCGACAAAATCGACACGGAAATCCCTGCGCCCGTGAGTGGGGTAGTGCTTAAAATATTGATTCCGGTCGGGCAGTTGGTGACGGCCGGAGCATGTTTAGCCCTAATTGGTGAGCCTGAAGTCGAAAATACTGCTGCCGCGCCCGAAGCACAGACGCAGCCTGCGACAACCCCACAACAGACAATTGCTCGTAACGGGCATACAGCCGAATATACAGGTTATGTGTCGCCCGTGGTGGCACGGATGGTGGCTGAACACCATCTAGATCTATCACAAATCACCGGAACAGGTCGCGATGGACGGATAACCAAGAAGGATGTCGAGGCATACTTAGCAGCACCCCAAATAATAGTCGCTCCTGTCAAACCCATAGAACACCAGCCCCTTTCCAAGACAGAATTAGCGCCTGCGTCCGTATCGCGTGTTCCAACGAAAGCGCCCGAAAACGGCGGTGAACTGGTTCCGCTGACCGCCATGCGTCGAACAATTGCCGAGCATATGGTGCGGAGCAAGCTGCAAACTGCGCCCCACGCCACTACAGTATTCGAGTTCGACATGTCGGCTGTGATAGCCCACCGCAAAGCGAATAAAGAGACTTTTGCCAAACAGGGTGTGAACCTGACACTAACCGCATATATCGCGGTGGCAGCAGCATCAGGCTTGCAACAAGCACGTTATCTAAATGCCCAATGGACGGATGAGGGCATTTTTCTGCACAACACGGTTAATCTCGGCCTCGCGGTTGCGCTCGATGAAGGGCTGATTGTGCCGGTAATCCCCAACGCCGGTGACCTGAACTTACTCGGTATGGCGAGGGCTGTGAACGATGTCGCAACCCGTGGACGCGCCGGACAAGTGAAAAGTGATGAACTACGCGGCGGCACATTCACCATCACGAATCATGGTGTCAGTGGAAGCCTGTTTGCCACGCCAATCATCAACCAACCGCAGTCAGGCATTCTGGGTGTGGGCGTGGTCGAAAAACGGGTCAAAGTGATTGACGATATGATTGCCATTCGACCCTGCTGCTATGTCACGCTGACATTTGACCACCGTGTCGCTGACGGCGCGACGGCTGATCATTTTATGCAGTATTTGAAAGATAGTATTGAGAACTGGGAATGATCTTAAGGGGGATTTTATGCAGCGGGTTATGAACTTGTGCTATCTTTAAAAAGTCCAAGCTAAAAAACCATTCGTTGAAACTGTACAGAAAGTTTAGCTATGAAGTTCACGATTCCGCTGCTCGCCCTCGTCATACTCCTTGCCGCTTGCCAACCAAACGCCGAGCCGACAGATACACTGCCCACAATCGCTGTACTACCGAATGCAAGCGCAACGGCTACGGCTGCACCAACAGAAGCCAAAACCGCAGAAGTAACGACCGAAGCCAGTGCAGAGGTTACAGTTACTGTGGATGAAACGGCCACACCACCCGCTGTCCCCAGCGAAACACTTCAACCAACAGCGACACTCACCCGAACCCCGCGCCCCGTCACAGCAACGCATACGGTCGAACCAACACAGGCCGCAATCGGTACGGCAACACAGGCGGTTATTGAAGCACCGCGTTATTCGACCTTCACCCCCGCACCAGCGAGCGGCGGCAATCAAGGCAGCACAAATGTTGTGGCGGATGTCGTAATTAGTGAAGCACAGTTCCAAGAAGAAATCGACCGTAATCTACTCGCATACGGCAGTATGCAAAGTGCTGTAGTCGACTTCGTGCCGAGTGCAATCAATGTGCAGATGACAACCTTCGACGCTAACGGCAGCACCACCTCCGGCACCGTCATTATCACGGTAACCCTCAACGGCGAGCTTGCCACTATTACCATCAGCGACATTTATACTGAACAAGGTACCCTCCCCCAAGCGTATATCGATGTCGCTGTGACAGACACCTTTAAAATTATGATTGACACCCTCGACCAGATTGTGACTCAACGGATTGGAGCGCAGCAGAAGTTGAAATCCATCGCAATTACCGATACCGATATTCTGGCAGCATTGGTCGTGCCTCAGACCAGATAACAGGCGGTTTCAGTCAAAAGATAGGTGACATAAATGAATAATAATCCTGTCGCAGCGCTCATGTTAGCGCTGGGTATCATTTTATTTGCAGCACGCATAGCTGGCGAAATCGCTCGAAAGTTTGACCAACCGCGTGTGTTAGGTGAATTGCTGATCGGCGTCGTACTTGGCCCTACGCTCCTCAATATGCTGCACTCCAGCGTACTCGGTCTCGCAGACTCACACATTGACACGACGATTATTGAACTCGCAGAACTCGGTGTCATGCTGCTGATGTTCAAGGTGGGTATAGAAGTCAATGTTGATGAGCTAAAAAAGGTTGGCGGCGTGGCCGGAATCGCAGGTATGGCCGGAGCGATTGTACCGGTGCTGCTTGTGATGCCGGTTGTGATGCTGTTTGGCTACACATGGCAACCCGCGTTGTTCGCCGGCGTAACCCTCGCGGCAACCTCAGTGAGCATTTCAGCACAAGTACTTCTGGAACTTGGCCTCCTCCAAACCAAAGAAGGAAACGCACTGCTGGCGACCGCACTCATTGATGACGTGATCGCAATTTTGCTCGTCTCGCTGACCATTGCTCTTACCAGCACATCCGGCACCGTCGATGCAAGCGAACTCATTCAAATTGTTCTGCGCATGTCCGGGTACCTCGTGATCGCGTTCCTGCTGGCGTGGTACGGCATACCTGTGTTGATGCGTTGGCTCAACCAATGGTTTGACTTATCAAAGGCGTTTGGTAACGCGGCGGTCGGGTTGGTGCTGGCATTCGTGTTTGGCTGGGCGGCACAGCTTTTCGGCGGTGTGGCTGCAATCACCGGCTCTTTTATTGCAGGTATGGGGTTGAGCCGGACACAGCAGCATGTTAAACACCAGATTGAGGAGTCAGTAGACGCAATTGCTTACTCATTTCTTGTACCCATATTCTTTGTAAGTGTGGGGCTGCAAACCGATTTGAGCCACTTTCCACTGACCGCACTCCCGTTGGCGGTTGTCTTATTGCTGCTAGCAGTCGTATCAAAATTGGTAGGGTGTGGGTTCGGCGCACGGTTAGCAGGATTTAGCAGCCAAGAAGCAATGCGCTTAGGTGTATGTATGATTTCGCGGGGCGAGGTGGGGCTGATTATCGCAGCACTCGGCATCAGCAGCGGGGTATTAAAACTCGACGACCCGTTATTCACATGTCTCTTTCTGGTCATTCTTTTGACGACTGTCATCACACCGCTTCTGGTGCGGCATATCTTCCAACGGTCACAACCTGAAGCCGCTAACGGAACCTAAAAGAAGAATTAGACGTCTTAATGACAGCACGTGATGATGGGCGCTGCGAGTTAGCGTTATCATGATTCCTAGACAATCATCAAATTGAAACGATTTTGTAATACAATGCTCAGAGAATAAATGTAATCACAGGCCAACCCAAGCCAAAATTTCAATACTGGTTTGGCTGTGAACGCCCCGAATTAGAATAGGTGTTTAAGAACCATGAGACGTTACCTGAAAACTTTTGTATCATTCACATTTGTCCTATGGCTGGCACCGGTAATGCTGCTGGCACAAGCCTCAGATTGCCCCGAAATTGTGTCGAAGGCACTCAGCGCGGCGGATGAGGCGTGCAGACAAACCGGGCGTAACCAGGCGTGTTACGGTAACTTCAACCTAGAAGCCACCGGACAACCGGGGGTGGAAAATTTCTCATTCAGCAAAGCGGGTGACATCGTAAATATCGCCGATGTGCAGACAATGAAACTGAGCCCGATGAAAATCGAGAGCCAAGAGTGGGGCGTAGCGCTGCTCAAGCTGCAAGCCAATATCCCCGACACACTGCCGGGGCAAAATGTGACCTTCTTGCTCTTTGGTGATGTCGAAATTACGAACGCGGTCAACCAGCAGATTGACCGGAATAAAAAGCCAATGGAAGCCTTTTACCTGAAAACAGGTGCAGGTGATGCCCAATGCGCAGAAGCGCCTGAAAGTGGCTTGCTGGTGCAAACGCCGAATGGTGTGGGCGAAGTCGCATTTAATGTGAACGGTGTCAATGTGCAGATGGGTTCGACAGTATTCTTCCAGACAACCGAGACCGAGGATGGCATGACCGTTAGCACACTGGAAGGCGCGGCATATGTGACATCTGGTGATGATACACAGGTTATTCTACCGGGAAGCTGGGCGCGAATCCCCATTGCCAAGCGCTTAGTTCCCTTCCGTGCGCCGGGTGGGCGAACGGTGAATTTGCGCATGATGGTCGCTGAAGGTGCGCCTGAAGCACCCAAGTCATATAAGGGCAAATTCCCGAAGATGGAAGCCCTACCTCTGGGGATGCTCGACCGTGAGATTGAAATGGCGCCCCCGATGAGCGACGAAGAAATTACCGCGATACAAGAACACATCAATTCGGGTGGAGCGCTTTGCGGCGAAGGGCCGATGCCTGCCTGCGAAGAAGGCTTTGAAATACCGATTGATGCGACTGCGGAAGTGACATCCAAGCTGGGTGTCGTCGAATGTGTGGAGCAACCAGCTCCCGGTGAGCCACCCCTGCCCCCGACCGAAACCCGTCCGCTCTGCCCGCCCCCACCTGCTCCCACGGGCGAGGATGCACAAAACATCGTTGTTCCCACTTCAGTCGGACTTATTAGACCAAACCTTAAACCGCTACATGAGCCGACCAGCGTACCACTTATTGGCAGTTAACGTCCTATAATGACTATACTCTCCGACTTGGTGTGTCATAAATGCACAAAATCGGGGAGTTAGCATGTAAGATCATTGCGCTGACCCCTATCAACATATTAGAATCAATCTAGTTTTGACATTTACATAATGCTGTAGGGAACGGTTGTTAGCCGTTGCCTGCCAAGGAGACAAGAATGGCGAAAGAGTACGATGTCGTGGTGGTCGGCGCAGGACCGGGCGGGTATACCGCAGCCGTGCGCGCGTCACAGTTGGGGTTAAAGACGGCAGTTGTCGAAAAGAAATATTGGGGCGGCGTGTGCTTGAACGTGGGCTGTATTCCTTCAAAGGCGCTGCTGCGTAACGCGGAAATCGCACATATCGTCAACAATGAGGCCAAGACCTTCGGTATGAAGATCGAGGGTAAGGTAACGTTTGATTACGGCGAAGCCTTCAAACGCAGCCGCAAAGTAGCGGACGGGCGTGTGAAGGGCATTCACTACCTGATGAACAAAAACAAGATTGACGAGTACGACGGTTGGGGTAACTTTACCGATGCCAACACGATTGAGGTCGCGCTGAACGGTGGCACCAAGGAAACCTTGAAGTTTAAGAACTTGATCCTTGCCCCCGGCGCGACCACACGCCTTATCCCCGGCACCAAACTGAGCGAACGCGTGGTGACCTACGAAGAACAGATCATGGAAGAGACACTGCCCAAGAGCATTATCATCGCGGGTTCAGGCGCGATTGGTGTCGAATTTGCTTATGTGATGCACAACTACGGCGTAGAAGTGACCATTGTTGAATTCCTTGACCGCATGGTGCCGCTGGAAGATGAAGAAATTTCGGCTTTGCTGCGCAAGCAGTATGAAAAGTTGGGCATCAAAGTTCTGACCAGCACCAAAGTCGAGAAGATCGAGGACACGGGTAAAAATGTCAAAGTAACTGTAACGGGTGCCGATGGTAAACAGGCGGTATTAGAAGCCGACAAGGTACTTCAGGCCATTGGCTTCAAGCCGCGTACCGAAGGCTATGGCCTCGAAAAGACTGGCGTGAAAGTGAGCGAGCGTGGCGCGGTTGAGATCAACAAGAAGATGCAGACGAACGTCCCGCACATTTACGCCATCGGTGACGTAACCGCTAAGCTCATGTTGGCACATGTCGCTGAGAATATGGGTATCGTGGCGGCGGAAACTATTGCCGGTGCGGAAACCATCGAACTCGACTTCGACATGATGCCGCGCGCGACCTACTGCCAACCGCAGATCGCCAGCTTCGGTTGGACGGAAAAGCAGGCCAAAGAAAAAGGTTACGAGGTCAACGTTTCCAAATTCCCCTTCCAAGCCAATGCGAAGGCACATGGTTTGGGCGACCCGACCGGCTTCGTGAAGCTTATCAGCGACAAGAAGTACGGTGAACTGCTGGGCGCACACATGATCGGGCCGGATGTTACCGAACTGCTGCCGGAACTGACATTGGCACGTTTGGCCGAACTGACACCGAACGAAATTGCTCGTAATGTCCACCCGCACCCGACGCTCAGTGAAGCAATCAAGGAAGCGGCGCACGGTCTCGAAGGCCACATGATCAATATGTAAGTTGGTCGTCAACCGTTTTGAATTGACAGCCGATAGCTAGCTACAAAAAACGCGGGGAGTCAAGAATGGCGACCCCGCGTTTTATTTTGGGCAGGTGTTGTTTTCAGGTTGAAATTGGCAGTAGCGCCACTGTGGGGCGAAACCATACCAACTAAAAAAAGTGCTTGTATCATCTGATGATGAACATGCACGGCGCAGTTCGGGGATTAAAAACCTCACCTTTATTATCTAGGATAAACGATAGGTCACCCATTTCACCCCACACACCAATCAGAAATTGTATTCTCGCTGGAAAGCCAAACTGAGTGATGAGGTCACCAAATTTAAGTTCAGGGCAATCGTTGACTTCGATATAATCAACCACCGTCGATGGCTGAATTGAGTGGAAGAAGCTGTAACACAAGTCGACAGCATAGCGACTACCCATGCTGCGGGTATTCACATCAAAAGTTGCTATCGACTCGATTTCCCGATATTCTTGGCTATTCCACGACTGAACCCGTTTACGTGCCTCCGAAAATTTACTCACCCCCGGCACAACGCCGTACCAACATGGCTATGGCTGCCACTCACAACCCTCGGTGAAACCACGTAACGCAGCATTCGATGGTTGGGTGCTGCCCAGCATACCAGAGACAAGGATAGCACTGGTTAGCAACATGGTGACCAACAGTGATAGTTTGAGCAAAAGATAAGCCATATTTTTATGCCGTTTTGCATAATAAAAAACAGAATATCCAAGTTTTATTAGGAAATTCAATATATCTTCAAAATTATTTACGCAAAATAGGCCACTTAGCTCTGGTGAATTTAGCAAAGGGCTTTAGCATCAGTAAGTAAAAATTTTGTTAGGGGGGTTTATGAGCAAAAAACAGTTTGATGCGGCAAAAGCACTCATTGATCAAAAAAAGTACGCAGAAGCGCGTGCTATTCTCAAAACGCTTGACCACCCAACTGCCCGTGCGTGGGAAACTAAGCTTGACCAACGTGATCCTTCAACTCAAACATACGATTCAAAGCCCTATGTTCCTCCACTGCCCATCGGCACTCCGCCGGAACCACCACCGAG
>JAPUDW010000342.1 GCA_027492915.1 Bacteroidota bacterium
TGGGATCATCTACCTTATTCGTACCGACATCAATGACAACCGCGCCGGGTTTCAGCCAATCACCTTTTACATATTCAGCTTTACCGATGGCAGCAATCACAATATCGGCTTGCTGAACAATCGAGCGCATGTCACGGGTGCGACTGTGGCAAACGGTGACGGTCGCGTTGGCTTTCATTAGCATGAGCGCAAGCGGTAAGCCGACAATGTTGCTGCGACCAATGACAACGGCATTCGCACCTTCGATTTGCGCGCCAGCTTCTTTGAGCAGCACCATGCAGCCGGTGGGGGTAGCGGGGGTGAATAAGGGTTCACGACCTTTCATGCCGAGCATACCAATATTTACCGGATGAAAGCCGTCAACATCTTTATCAAGGCTAACAAGGCGAAGCACAGGTTCTTCATTAATACCTTTGGGCAGCGGCAATTGCACCAATATTCCATGCACTTTGGGATCATCATTCAGGGATGAAACCGCGTCTTCAACCTCTTGCTGGGTGCTGGCAGCAGTCATGACACGGCTGAATGAGGCGATACCGACCCGCTCGCAAGCACGGCTTTTCATGCGGACATACTGAGCCGACGCAGGGTCATCCCCGGCTAAGACAACACCGAGTCCGGGTGGGTAGCCATGTTTGGCGGTGAAGCGAGCAGCTTGTTCAGCAATATCAGCTTGCATACGGTCGGCAACAACTTTGCCATCAATTATGGTTGCGGGCATTGGCTTATTCCTTGATGTAGGTAAACGCAATGGCAAGAGCATACCATAGGAGAATGATAATGAACGAAAAGTAAGGTTTTGCTGGTAGTATTGAGGAATTGTTAACGCATTTGAACAACATGCCGACAAAAACTAAACTGACATTTACCAATAGTCGGGTAAGATAGAGATAGTATTCTTGTCATGATTCTCTGAGTGTATAGATTAGATACACAAGCAACTCACATTTTTGATTGGATGAGGGGTTAGCAACATGGTTCAAAAACCAACAACCAGTAGACCACCCCACAGATCAGGCGAGCGCGGGCAAGCATTAGTAGAATACGCGCTTATTCTGGTACTGGTGGTAATGGCGATGGTCGCAGCAGTCGCAGCGACCGGCCCGGCATTGGGTAACGTGTTTAGTAACACGGTGTTCAACTTGATCGGTGTTACCGGAACGCCGCAAGACCTGTACGCAATGGGTGGCCCGACGGCATTCTGGCAAACGGTGACGGCAATTGCCACTAATCCACCTGATGCCCGCATATTCCCGACCAGCCCACCAAGACCCAATACGGTGACGCCCACGGCGGGTCCATCGCCCACCCCAACACCGGTGACGCCAAGCGCAACGCCGACGAATACGGCAACGCTGCCCCCAACACCGACGGCAACGGACGCGGAATTTTTCTTGCCGCATGTTGACCCGATTGACCAACCGGTATGGTGGCGCGTGGACAACAGCGTATACCTCGGTGGAGCGGATTGGAAAGGTGAATATTACCCGAACCAAACACTAACCGAGCCGGCAGACCGCGTGTTGTTCAACCAAGCATTAGACAGTCAGTACCGCTTCAATATCAACTTTGATTGGGGCAATAAAAGCCCAATTGAAGGCTGGTTAACAGATAATTTCTCGATTCGCTATACACGCATTATTGAAATCAAAGATAATCCTACCGCCTTGAACTTCACCCTGACGAGCGATGATGGTTCGCGGTTGAAGATCAACGGAACACAGGTTATCAACCTTTGGAGCGGCGGGGGTACATCAACTTACTCGCAAACATTAAGTGTTGGCACGCATACACTGGTCGTTGAGTATTATGAGGCCAGCGGTAACGCAAGTATTAAGTTGGACATCAGCGGCAGCAAGGCTAACGTAAAAGACGATTTGAATAAGGCGAGTGGTCCGGTATCGTGCCCGTGGACACGAATCACGAGTACACAACCGAACACCATATCGTGGGCATGGAAGGAAAATTCCGCTACTGTCACCAATGGCTTCCCTCAGAATATGCGCTGCAACCTTGAACTGCGCGGTTTTGTTGACCTTGGAACTGTCGCTAACCCAACGATGAGCTTCTGGGATGTGTGGGACTTCGGTACGGCAACTGATACCAACGTTAAACTGCAACTGGCTGAGTATGCGCCCTACGTTTACACGCCGAATGCTAACCCTGCCCTACCGGATACGGTTAGTGGAGGCCCGAATTGGACGGGTGGATCAAGTTATACACTGCATTTGTCTGGCAAGAATTACGCATGGACGCGCACCGAACTGCCAATCCCTGCAGGGTTGCAGGGGAAGAAAGTCACATGGCGATTTGTGATGGAAAGCGGTGCAGCAAGCAGTGTGCGCCGTTGGTATGTTGATGATATTCGTCTGGCAGCCGGCACAACGGCCAAGACATTCGGCGTGTGTTCGGTTAACAAATATACCTGCGGCAGCTTCTGGTCATTAGATGTACCAGACCAAGCAGCCGACTTTGTGACTACGGGGCGCTGGGTTCTTTCGAACCGGACACCGGCTGCAAATGACAGCGGTGGGCCTTCATTGAGTTGGGATGTGAGCAACGGCAACAATGCTTCTAGCAGCCAATATGTGAGATTCGGCGGCGAACAAGGCAGCACCGACTACCGCATCCATTATGTGGCGCTTAACGGTACAGTTGACCTTCGATCCATTTCGATCACGGGTAGTGGTGGTACGCCCGACTGGGAAGGTGACAGCGGTTACCCGATCTTGTCGTTCTATCACGCATTCGGGCTTGGGCAAGGCGACACCATCGAGGTGCAATATACCCGTGATACAGATACACCCGGCGTGGTGTCCAACTGGCAGCGTGTAGGCACCAGCCCAGTTGCAAGCGTGACCACAACCGGCACCGCCATAACGGGTATCATGAAGAAACTTGAAATTCAGTTGAAGGATATTCCAAACTGGAACGTAACACCATTCAGGCTACGCTTCGCATTAATTGTCAATAACAGCAGCCAAAATACGGGTTGGTTTATTGATAATATCGCGATTGAGCGCGAAGGTGTGCTGCGGTATTCCAGCTATCCATTCTGCGACGATGCGGAAGGCGAGGAAATCTCGGAAAATTGGCTGATGAGCGGCCAATGGGGTGTGGCGACAACCACCGGAGCATTCAACACAGGCCGTTCGTTTAGCGACAGCCCTAATGGCAACTATGTACACGGGCAAGCTACGTCTATGACCTTGCGCTTCCCGATTGACTTTAACAACGACTCGCCAGAGAACCTGACGCTGTATGGTGGTAATAGGAGCTGCTATGACGGAACCAGTACGCCAGCGGCCGTTCACCCCATCCTGTCATTCTGGCATTGGCGTAAACTGGCTGCAAACGATGGCTTCCGTATTGACCTATACCGTGCGCCAAAACCGCCTTCAACAAGTGTCATCGGGCCTGTAGCTCAGTGGACTTATACCTACAATGCACTCACCGCGACGCAAGTGGTATGGGAACGCCAAGAATTGGATATGCGAGGGGCAATTGAGAAAGCGACTGGCCTTAGCTGGGCAACGCTGACAACCAATGCAGATAAGTATGACGACGACTTCGTTATCGTATTTACGCTTGACGCGCTCACAAACACGGCGGTCTCGGACGGTATCTACATTGATAATATCGTCATCGGGGAATACACCGAGAATTCATATAAGTTGTGGCCGACTAATCGGAGCTATACGGCAGTGACCGGCGCACCGGTCGCAGGGAATGGTACGGGCACAAACTGGATTGATAACATTGACTCACCGGATGACTGGTACAACCGTTGGACAACCGGCGGCAAGTGGGGTGCCATAACATGGGATTCCCACAGCGGTGTTACCTCGCTGCACGATAGCAACGGCAGCAGCAGCACCAAGTATTTGCATCAAAGTTACAATGTGCTTGAGATGAACCGTATCCTTGATCTACGCGGAACAAACAACACTGACATACCAACGTTATTTTTCTGGAATCACTACAACGTTGGCCGAGGTGACGAGATCTCGGTTGAAATCGCGGTACAAGACGATACAGAACTGACAACCTCTCCGACTCCGCGAAACCTGACAGGTTACGATTACCGCTACCAGTGGGGATCTGCAACATCGTACACAAATGGTAAGTCATGGCAAAGCATTTGGTCTAAGGGGGCAAATAGCCGAAATGACGCATGGGTACGCGAACAAGTTGACCTACGTAACTTCGTCGGCAAACGTTTGAAAGTACGCTTTGTGCTGAATGCATACTCTGACTCCAGTAACCTAGGAACCGGGTGGTGGTTGGACGACATTCAGTTTACTTTCCGTACCAATGAAATCTTTACGGTAGGCTTTAGCGATGCAGCACAGAATATGCGCTACTGGATACCGGAAGGTCGTTGGGGGCTTGCACCAGACCAATGGCGCGGTTCAGGCGGTGGCCCGGCAGAACTTGGCTCCAGCCCGTGGACGGTATGGTGGTTTGACTGTATTACATGGCTGAGGAACGCGGCACAAGCTGGTCCAAACGCTTCGTACCTGAACCAAGACTACTGTGACGAAAATACGTGGAATACATTCTTTAACTACGTCACACGTACGGCAACGGGTACAGACGCATGGATTACGCCAAAAACGAACCTTGCAACCAATAAATTGGTGTCCGGTTTGCATTACATCAAGACATTCAGCGATGTCGTAAACTATGACTTCGGCAGTGACGGTCGCCCCGGTACCGCCTCTGACACATGGTATGACAACTTCGGTGTACGCATGATACGACCGATTACCGTAACGGGGGGCGAATACACATTCATCATGGCATCTGATGATGGTATCCGTGTTCGGGTGCAAACTGAAGCTGGCGGTGTGCCGGCGGGCTTTAGCTCTACATTCTGGAATATCGTTAGTAACTGGACCTTCCACGGTCGTGCCGTTGACTACAAGTCTGTAACTCTGCAACCCGGCAACTACAACATCATTCTGGAATACTTTGAAGGCAGCGGTGACGCTATTGTTCAGATGCAAGTAGGTACAAACAAGTTCTCGTTCAGCGATAGTCCGAAGGCTGGTGCGGGGACCTCATTCCCGGTGGTTAAGTCGATACCTTACAGCGACTCGTCACTGATCTTGAATGGTGTGTTTAACCTGAACATGCCCTCTGGATACACAACGGCACAGTGGAAACCACGGCTTGAATACTATACCCTCTACTTCTTCGACTCAAACTCTTATGGTGCGCTTGAAGTCAGCGCGGATGGTGGCTTTACGTGGACACAATCCGGATTAACAGATAGCTGCCCCGCAGGCGTAGACTGTAGCCCGAACACCTGGGGTTACCAGAACAATACGCCAGCAAATGGTGGTAAATGGGTATTGAGATCGCATAATCTTAGTAGTTATGTGAACCAAAACATCGGCCTGCGGTTTAGAATGCATACAGATAGCACCACGCAAGATGGTTGGTGGATTACCGATATTGTCCTTGGCAACAGCGGTACATAAACCATAGCAGCGATTTAAAATCAGAGGAGCAAGCTCCCATAACGGGGTTTGCTCTTTTGATTTTCTAATGGACACGATACGGCTCGACATAGTATCATCCTCTTCAAGAACAATTTCATGGACAATTGGGGTGACAAAGTGCCAATAATCGATGACCAAGCATATTCTTGGGGGCTTCTATTCGTTATGGTTGGGCCGGCAGGGGTCGGCAAAAACGCCATCATGAATGAAGTACTGCACCAGTTGCCAGATTTACGTCAGCTTCCCACAGCAACTACTCGCCCAATACGAGATACCGAACAGCAGGGTCGTGAGCATCTATTTGTAACGGAAGCCGAATTCCGCGATATGGAGCGCAACAAAGAGTTGATCGAGTGGCAGGTCGTCCATAAGCATATGTATGGAACACCGCGTAAGACTATTGAAGATGCGATGCATGACGGGCAAGATTTGATCGCAGATATTGAGGTTTTGGGGGCGACTTATCTACACACGGCTTATCCGAATAATACGGTGCTGATTTTCGTCGAGCCGCCATCAGTGGATGAACTCATCAGCCGAATGGCAAAACGCGGTGAAACACAAGAGGAAATCAATACCCGTTTACAGCGGGTAGAGATGGAAATGCAGTATGCCCCACAATGTGATTACCTTATCACGAACTATCATGACCATTTACAACAATCGAGCAGGATACTGCACGGGATTGTTACGGCTGAACGCAGCCGCAGAGCCTTGCAACAACTTCGTATCAAAACGGCAACTGTTCAAGCATAATCAGACACGAGCGATCTATGAACCTACAAGAATTACATGAAGCATCAGGTGGGGTGCTTGCGCCTGATGGTATACCGCTACACTTTGGCGACCAACAAGCTGAATATGAGGCCGCACTGAACACAGCGGTGCTCATGGATAGAAGTCATGAGGGGCGATTCGAGACGGTGGGACGAGACCGATTTGAGATTATCAATCGCATCTCGACAAATGATGTCATTCATATGTTAACGGGAGAAGGTAGACCCACAATCTTGACCTCACCCACGGGCCGTATTATCGACCGATTGGTTGTCTATAACCAAGGTGAGCATGGGATTGTGACGACAGAGGCTGGACGCAGTCAAGCAGTGCTTAATTATTTGCAACGGCAAATATTCTTCAATGACGAGATGCGGATCACCGATTTAGGGGGGACAACAAAACAATTCGCGCTACATGGTGTAACAGCCGATGCCATTGTGCGGATGTTTGCGCCCGAAGCCGGTCAGAAGGACTATTTGGAGTGCATCAGTACGACGATTGCGGGCGCTAACGTTCTCTTGCTCAAACGCAAGCCTTTCGTGGGTACTCACTGGATACTGATCGTCCCGAATGCACAGGCGGCTGCAATTTGGGAGGCGGTAATACAAAGTGGTGCAGCACATGGCTTGAGGGCGGCGGGTTCGCTGGTTTTTAACGCACTGCGGATACGGGCAGGCCGACCGGCGGCAGGTCGCGAACTCAGCACGGATTATATTCCATTAGAGGCGGGGCTGTGGGATGAAGTCAGCTTCAAAAAAGGTTGTTACACAGGTCAAGAGATCATCGCGCGTATGGAAAGCCGTAACCGACTCGCAAAAACAATGGTTACCCTTTCGCTAGATGCGATGGTGGATGCACCTGCCCCATTGGTTAATGCAGGTAAGGAAGTTGGCACATTGACGAGCAGCGTTGTCACGCCTAGCGGTGAGATCGTTGGTGTAGGCTTCGTGAAGGTGGCAGTTGCAGAAATCGGACAGACGTTCACAGCAGGTGAGCAACAAACCCCAGCACGCATTCTGACGTTTGCGGGAGCAATTGCACCAATGCTTGAAGAACGGCAGCGCTAAATAGGCTTGTCCGGTACTCAAAAAGGTTTGCGTTTGCGCCACATGAGGCTAAAGCCGTCATGCTGATCACCAGACAAGTCTGCTAAAGCGACTTCAAAGGCCAATGTTCGCATCTGGAAAACAGGCTAGTTTCCAATTTGAACAT
>JAPUDW010000343.1 GCA_027492915.1 Bacteroidota bacterium
ATTCTCTACGAACAGCGTAGCATAAATGAGGATACTTAGGGTGACCAAAATGTAACTCTTTTGCGACGAGTTTATTAACCGAAATGAGGGAGCAGGATTATTAAATCGGTTGGTAGACGGTTTGAAAATGGTTTGGAGGGGTTTTTTGACCTAGTAGCGAGTGATAGTGGTTACATAACATTGAGAAGGTTGATAGGAAGCATTTCCTTTAATATCCTCCACCATTCGCCCCTTACCTAGTCCTAGTTGACTCGCTTCTTTGACCTTCTCAGACGTAAATTGACTACAATTTGACAACGATCTAAGGAGAGAAGTCTGTTGATGGAAGCAATAACCATAAACAATATCGGTCAAGTGCAAGCTATCATGGTCATTCGGACAGGCAATCATTCAATTTGTAGTGTTGAATTTAGTCCTGATGACAACTTTGTGCTGGTAGGCAGTCGTGATCGCACAGTGAGGCTGTTTGATGCAAATACAGGAATTGAAGTCCGGCAATTCATAGGACACACTGGTCCAGTATTTTGTACGTCTTTCAGCCCCGACGGCAGCTTATTGGTTAGTGTCAGTAGTGACAAAACGACGCGCCTATGGAATGTCACCGAGGGAAGTATTGTTTGGCAATTTAAATCAGGTACAGCATATCCAATTCTGGCTGTTGCATTTAGTCCAGATGGTCAAGCAATTCTTACAGGTGCTGGCGATTCAGTAACACGATTACTAGAAACAAAAACAGGTAAAGAATTGCAACGGTACATTGGAAGAACAGGCCATGTCTGCGCTGTTGCGTTTGCCCCGTCAGGACAAATGGTGGTGGTTGCTGGTGGCGGCAATTATGAAGCCGCCTTGTTCAATACTGCAACAGGTCAGGAATTACGACAACTTGTTGGACACCGCATGGGTGTCATCAGTGCTGCCTTTAGTCCAAATGGGCAATCCATTTTAACGGGAAGCTATGGCGGTACTGTGAAATTATTCGACACGGGCACAGGAGAAGAGTTATGCCAATTCATAGGTCATTGCGAAGCCATAAAAGGAGTTGCCTTCAATCCGAAGGGTCAAATTATTCTAACGGGTAGTGTTGATGGAACGCTTCGATTATGGGATATGGCAACAACTCTCGAAATCAAGCGCTTCGTGTGGAAATCAAGTCCAGTAAATCATATTGCTGTCCGATTTGATGGGGCATGTTTTGCATCTGCTCATCGTAATGGTGAGATTGTGCTTTGGGGTCTTGAATAAGTAAGACAAATCCTCACCTACAAATCTCAGTTTCGATTGCAAAACACATTCGATGAACCTTAGGCTGTAAAAAGCCAATCTGGTGAGTTCTCATTTTTACAGCACTAGCCGCCGATGACGCGCACATTGCGTAGCAGGATGTCATCAAAGCGTACCCATGCGGTTTCCTGAACTGCGCCCAATACCGCGCCGATTCTGCCGCTGGTAAAGGTGCTGTCGCGTGCTTCAGCGATGAACACACCATTCACGGTAAAACTTAGATAATCGTCCAAGCAGATGGCTTCAATGGCATTGACACCATCGCCTTTTTTGACCGCACCACTGCCCTGCCACTTCACAATTTGAATGGGGTCTGGCGTTTCCGGCACGGCTTTTAAGATGGCGAACTGCCCAGCGCTGGACAAGACGAAGTAATAACCGTTGCCGTTTTCATCGGCGCGGCACATGACACCGAAGCCGTTGCCTTCGATACCGCGTGTTTGCTGTAAAGTCGCCTTGATGCTGATGTCGTTGTAGACTGGCTGATTGAGCGACCAAATGTAACCACGGTCTCCTAAAACAGCGCCGGTTAGCGCTCCATGAGTGACACTGAAGAATGCCTCGTCATCGGGCAGGCGGAAGGTATCCCAACTGGTTGCGGGGGTTTCGAAATGATATTCGGCTTCAAGATCACCAAAGCCAATGAGTGGTGTACGCACGTTATCCTGTAGGCCGGAACAATTGGCTAAGAGCAGCACCACTATCATCCATGTAACTTTTTGCATGAGGCTGCCTTTCATTTATTGATTGACAGCCTCAGTATAACTGAAGGGTAAAGGCTTACCCCTGAATAGCTACCGCTTGCAAGTCCTTTAACACAGCGATTGCCCAGTCGAAAATCTTGTCCCAATTGCGGAAGTCACCATCAAAATTGGTCGGCCACGCATGACCATCATAGCGGGTCGAAAGTGTCCAACGTTCAGTCCAATCGACTGACTTCAAGTCAAGCTTGCCAGCCAAGGCGGTAATGCTGCGCAGATTTAGCTTTGCCAAAAGCTGCTTCGGCATGTAATACTCCATGATGTGGCTCATGCCGAATTCTTCTAACACACGAATACAGCTCACCCATACATAAGTTGGTTTGCTGCTCAAGTCGTTTTCAAAGCGCATCGCAAATTCGGTTAAAGCGGGAAGCCAAGCGCCGGATTCTATCGCCGTACCCAGTACGAACGCCTCATAATCTTTAACATCGGTGATGTACTGCGCTTCGCGCACCGTCACCTCATGACCATTTTGTTCTAAAACGCTACCAATTCGCCGTGCCACGTCTCCGGTTGAACCATGTGCGGTTGCATAGGCGACTAAGACCTTCATGTTGTTCTCCAATGGCTATTTTGTTCACACTTCTAGTTTAGAAGCAGCCGAAATCAACGTACAGTAATCATCGGCACAAATCGACCATGATAGAAAGCATGGTGGTTGCAAAGTAATTTGTGTTCGTGGATGTGAGACGCGGGCTCGAAAAATATAGCCTTTGCTGTGTGAACTTATGGGGCTGACAGCACACCATTTCAGCACTTACCCAATGTCCTCGACCGAAAGCATATTGGCACGGGTGTTCGCATATGAGAATTCAAATCCTCGACTGTTTAGTAGTTGCTGTACACACATTTAAAGCGCTATAATGACTTTCAAGTCCAGCAACATCGCTGATTTATGGTATGAAAGGTTCACCAAACCTTATGATAGAAGTTATTATTGATAGCATCCGGGTGAGTTTGATGTCGCAACACCGGGTCGTTGTCTTAAAAGATAACAGTAACGAACGTTATTTGCCGATCTGGATTGGCCCGTGTGAAGCAGAAGCTATTACCGTTAAACTTCAAGAACTGCCCTCGCCTCGCCCCTTAACCCATGACCTGCTGCGGTCGGTTATCCGCGAGATGGGTGGCAAAATTGCCCACATCCTGATTAGTGATCTGCGGCAAGATGTGTATTACGCTCGTATCGTCATTGAGGTCGCCGGCGAACAAATCGAGATTGACTCGCGCCCTAGCGATGCCATCGCCCTCGCCGTCCGTGCTGCCGTGCCGCTGTTCGTCAACGAATCGGTGATGGATAAAGCTGCGCGTGAACCGGATGAGGACATCGAAAAAGAATCGGTCAGCGAAAATGGGACGGATAAAAACGACGAGAAGCGCCTGAGTGCCTTCGCCGATTTTGTTGATACCCTTGACCTTGACGATTTAGACGACCGCGACGAATAACGTCCTATTCCCGGTCTTTACCGATCATAGTTTGAAATGAAAAGCGGTGCGACCGTCTAAACGATAACGCACCGCTTTTTATCTCTATTGCCCGGATGAATATGAACGATCCTATTTCAAATTGGGGAAACCTCCAAACGCCTTATAGTCAGGAAGCAGAAGAAGCCACAATTGGCGCTATTCTGGTTAATCCTGTCACCTACTTTTCGGTTGCTGCATTTCTCAACGCCGAAGACTTTTTTATTCTACGCCACCGTTACATCTGGGAAGGTCTGACACGGCTGCACGAACGCGGTGAGCCGATTGACTACCTGACCATTACGCAAGAGTTGAAGGATACGGGACGCCTTGCTGAAATCGGTGGCCCTGCGTACCTGACCCAACTGATTAACAGCACGCCCACCTCGGTACACGCGGAAGTTTACGGGCGGTTGATCGAGCGCGCAGCCACCCGCCGCCGGTTGATGGCCGCGTCCGATGAGATCAAGGCGCTGGCGCTGAATGAGGAACTCACGGTCGAGCAGGTGATTGCCGACTCTGAATCCAAGCTGTTCGACGTTACCGAGCGCAAACTGACCAAAGAACTGATCCCGATGCGGGATGCGGTCAGTGATTACTTCGACCGCATCGAATTCCTGATGGCGAACCGGAATGCGCCGTTGGGTGTGCCATCGGGCTTTAAAGACCTCGACAACCTACTTGGCGGTTTTCAGAAGTCCGACCTCATTATCTTCGCTGGTCGTCCGGGTATGGGGAAATGCGTGGCGGCGGGAACGCTAATTGCTACAGATGATGGTACGGTTCCGATTGAAACCCTGCTCCCGCAAGAGGTTGTTGGAGTGACTGATGATGAAGGCGGCATCTACTATCCGCTTGAAATCGGTGTACAAACACCCAATGGTATTAAACACACTTCCCATTTTTATGACAGTGGACTACGACCAACATTACGGCTGAATACGAGAGCCGGTTACTCGCTGAGCGGAACCCATATGCATCCGGTATTGGTGTTATCGCCAAGTGGTCACAAAATTTGGAAGTCGCTGTCCGATCTCAACTGTGGCGACTATGTGGCTGTGCAAAGATATGAAGCTCTGTTCGGAGACATAACAGAATTACCGGCTTTCAATTTCGATTTTTACAAATCTGGCTATACTTCCAAACCAAATTTACCATCACAACTTAGTATAAATTTAAGCTATATACTTGGCCTTTTAGCTGGTGATGGTAACCTCACACAACCTAACTATGTATCGTTAAGCTCTTCAGATGTTGAGATTATAGAAAATTTCTATAGTTGGGCAGCATCTCTTAATTTGATTGCACGACATCGTGCTGCATATGACCATACGATAAGTAGTGTCGTACTCAATACATGGCTCAAACATATCGGCTTGAGTGGATATGCGTACGAAAAGCAAATTCCATTTAGCATCTTACAAGCACCCAGAGAATATATTCGAGCATTTTTGCAGGGGCTATTTGACACAGATGCTCATGCTGAATTACAGAACGGCTATATTCAGTTTGTTACATCTTCGGAAAAATTGGCTCATCAAGTTCATATTTTATTACTCCAATTTGGAATAGTAAGTAAGCTTACTTTTAAAGCCAATAATTATCGAGGCGCATGGCTAATACGAATTACTGGTGACAATGCTCGTTTATTCTACGAGACCATCGGCTTCCGTTTAGAGCGAAACCAAAACAGACAAAATCTATTGCCCTCAAAAAGCAACGCAAATCTTGATGTCATTCCTTATCTTCCTCAGACTGAGGTTGGATTTGGAAAAACAAACTATCGCAAGTATTTTAGAGGAATAAAGAGTCCAAGTTACGCTAAGCTTGAACAAATTGCTGAATATGCGCCAGTGGTAGCTGATTTACTTGAACCTCAATTTTATTGGGATGAAGTCACGAATATCGAAGAGGCCGGCATCCAACATTGTTATGACTTGACTGTGCCAGATGGTCATTCCTTTGTCGCGAATGGTATCGTCAACCATAACACGTCCTTTATGCTGTCGGCGGCGTTGAATATGGCGCGGTTGGGTCAGCGTATCGCCATTTTTAGTATGGAAATGGGTGTCGAGCAAATCGTTCAGCGTTTGATCTCGATGGAATCGGCGATTAACAGCCAGAGTTTGCGGCTTGGTGATCTCAATCAGCAGGAGTGGGCACGTTTTGTTCATGCGGCAGGTAACCTGAGCAAGTTCCCGATCTATATTGATGACAGCGCCGCACTAAACCCGCTTGAACTGCGTACCAAGTGTTTGCGGATGCAGCGCGAACACGGGCTTGATCTGATCGTCGTCGATTACCTCCAACTTATGAACGCAGGCGGTTCACACGAGAATAACCGTGTGCAAGAAGTGAGCTACATCAGCCGTAATATGAAAGAACTGGCGCGTGAGTTCAACGTGCCGATCCTTTCGGCGGCACAGCTTTCGCGCGCGGTTGAGCAGCGGCAGGATAAACGCCCACAACTTTCGGATTTGAGGGAGTCAGGTAGTCTTGAACAAGACGCCGACATCGTAATGTTCCTGTACCGTGACGATATGTATAACGAGGCGAGCGAGTTTCCTAATCAGGCAGACATCATCATCTCGAAGCATCGTAACGGGCCAACCGGAACCATTTCACTCTATTTCGAGAAAACCTTAACCAAATTTATGAACGCAGCCGAACGCAGCGTGGACTTGAGCCATATCTGATGAAAAAATTTACCGGATTCCCTGAGGGCAGTAAACTCAGCACAACGGCTTTTCCAGCAACATTCTTTACCGAATTGATGCCGATGATTGATGACCTCGCCGAATTCAAGGTCATTGTGTATTCATTATGGGCGCTCAACCAGAAAGAGGGTGAGTTCCGCTACTTACTGCGCGAGGAATACGACAATGAGATTCTGCTCGAAGGACTTAGGGCAGCCAAGCCCACGGCAGCGGCAGAGACGACACTCGAACATGCGCTGGCACGGGCAGTCGCCCGCAATGTGCTGCTGTGCGCACCGGTGACGTTGGAAGACAATGAGTTCGAGATTTTTTGCGTCAATTCGCATAAAGGGCGGAGAAACATTAGCCAAGTACAAGCGGGCCAATTTATCAAAGGCTTTGATGGGCGACCGATTGAAATCTTGCCTGAAAGACCAAATATTTTTACGCTGTATGAACAATGTATTGGATCATTAACAGCCCATATCAAAGATATTCTAATCGAGGCGCAAGAAACTTATCATCGCGAATGGATCGAAGAAGCGCTTAACTTGGCGGTTGTTAACAATAAACGCAAGTGGAGCTATGTTGCCGCTATTCTAAAACGGTGGGAAACCGAGGGAAAGAACGATGACTTCTCTAGAGGATTGGCTAAAGAGGATAGCAAGCGATATATCACCGGAAAATATGCCGACTTCATCGAGCATTGAGCCGTTTGACGATATTTGCCGGATTTGCGGTGGGAAATCGGAATGTGAAGGAATAGGCTATATCCGTTTTAATGTGCCGATTGAAGATCCGCGTTTTGGCAAGCTGTTCCGCTGCCCGAACAATCCGGTGGAAGCCGATGTTGACCGGCATGAACGGTTACGCCGTGTCAGTAATCTTGATGCGTATGCAGATAAAAATTTCTACAATTTTATCGCAGATCGCCACGGCCTTGAGCCTCAAGAAAAACAAAATCTTGAAGTGACTTTAAATACTGCTATCGAATATACAAGAGAATTGGATGGTTGGCTGCTGCTCAGTGGCACTTATGGCTGCGGGAAAACGCACCTTGCCGCCGCGATTGGCAACGCCCGTTTGCAGCAAGGCGACAATGTGCTGTTTATGACCGCGCCTGACCTACTCGACCATTTACGCGGAACATTTTCTCCTTCGTCCGAGGTTAATTACGACGAGACATTCGAGCGCATTCGCAACGCACGGCTGCTGATTTTGGATGATCTCGGTGCTGAAAGTCCCAGCCCTTGGGCCAAGGAAAAACTGTTCC
>JAPUDW010000344.1 GCA_027492915.1 Bacteroidota bacterium
TGTCACGCTGGCACTTCAAGATGTTGGCCGCCGCGCTATTAATGGTTCGGATGGCATCCACCGAGTCGGTGGTGATCACGCCGCTTTCAATCGAGCCGAACACGTTTTCGCGGACTTCGTTGAGTTCGATAATGTTGTTGAGGTTGGCTTGCCCCTGCATGAACAGATCGGCGTTTTCGACCGCGACCGCCATCTGGTTAGCGAAACCCACGAGGATGGTCAGGATGCGCTGGTCGAAGATACCTGCCAGCAAACGGTTATCGACATATACCGCGCCCACCACTTGCCCGGCCTTGTTCTTGAGCGGCACACACAGTACCGACCGCAGCGCGTTCTGTGTCACGGTTCCCCGATTTTCAAAACGCGGGTCTTTATAAGCGTTGTCCGCGAGCAGCGGCACACCTGTTTCCAATACTTCGTTGAGGATGGTGTTGCTGCCCTGAAATGTATTGCTTTCCGAGCCTAAATCACGGGCGATGCGCAGCACACGCTCGTTGGTTTGCGGGTCGATCAGCACAATGTATCCGCGTTCCGCCCCCGTTAACCGGATCACTTCCTCAATCGCGCGGGCGAACACCGTGTCTAAATCCCGTGAGGAGTTGATGAGTGCCGAGGTTGCCGCCAATGTGCGCAGTTGCAGCAGTTCGGTGCTTTCGCCACCGAGGTTCTTTTGCAGGCTGCTGAGATCACCTTCCATGCTGTCTAGATTCGTTAGCGCACCGGGGGTTAGCGAAATCCCGCGCATCTGGAGCAGTTCTGCCTGATTCTTTAGGGCGCTCTTAACCTCGCCCACCATCTCACGTAAACGGCTAATCTCATCAATGGGTAAGTCTGGTAATACAGCTTGTTCAGGCATGAGGCCAACGACTCCGGTGAAGATAATCTAACCACAAATTATACACCGCTTCGCCACCGCCGCATTCATTCCCTACCCATTTTTACACAATTTGACCTAAGTCACTCTTCTATCCGTGCCATCCCGTGCTTCTCAGAAAGCCAAATACTCAGGATCAGTGCCGCCCACGCCCAGAACATCAGGGTACTCATGGGCAGTACACTGCTGATACGAACTTGTCCATACAGATCAGTGTATGCAGACCGTCAAAAGGGGTTCGTAAGGTTTCTTCGGTGCAAAAAATAGTTGTACTGTCTCATCGCCGACAAACCACCGACCCCGCAAAACTGGGGGGCGTTTATACGTAACTTTTGCTGCGCTGAATGCGTATAAATATGCATAACACATTTCCTAAATTGGAGGGATAAAGACAATGGGCATCCTGTTTTTCTTCTTGTTCGCGTTTGTCGCACTAGTGATTATCTCATCGGTGTTCAAAGTAGCCTTCGCGCTGCTCCTGCCGGTTATTTTGTGGATGCTGGCAGGTATGTTCGCCGGACGCATCATGCGCGGTCGTGGTTACGGCCCCGTCGCTGACATTTTGCTAGGCTTGGTCGGTGGTATCGTCGGTAATTGGTTGTTCGGCCTATTGGGCATCAGCTTCGGCGGTGGCATCATCGGAGGCTTGATCGTTGGTGTTGTTGGCGCGGTCGTAGTCGTCTATATCGGGCGGCTGATTAATGGCAGCCCTCGCCAGATTGTCTAATAGCAGCATCTTCTCAATGCTCTAAGGGAGGACATAGAGATCCTCCCTTTTGATTCCACTAACCCTACATTTCTTATCGGTTGGCATGACTAGAATGTGCCACAATGAGATGTCTAAATTAATCAAAAGGCAGCTAGCTTATGACTATTCAGGTCGAATGGGACGACAGCATCCACAGTATCATCCGTTGGGATTTTGCTCCTGAATGGGATTGGAACGACTTCTGGAAAGCTTTCGATACCTCGCTCGAAATTGGTAACAGTTCACCCCATCGAGTCGATGTCATCCCCAACGTTACTAACACCAAACGCCTGCCCATCGGCGCGTTGGGCGCGTTCAAAACTGTAGATGCTCGCCTGCCAGAGTTCGTACGTTTGGTCGTGGTTGCCGGTCCAGACACTATGACACGCCTGATGATTAAAACATTTGCCCAGATCAACGGTATCGACTCGTGGCGTACCGCCCTGACTCTGGACGAAGCCCGTGCTATCATCCTCAATGACCGGCAGGGCAAAGCGTGACCTACTTAAAAAGCTTATAGACCTCGAATATCTTTGCATAAACTGGCGACTCTGCAAAAAGAGCGCAGATTTTCGCCCACGCTCTCTTAAAACTTCAAACTTGCAGCTTGTTACTTGCGACTCCTACGCCCCGTACTTCGCCAGCCGGTTCGCGTGTGCCAGTGCCAGCGGCATCAGGTCAGCCGCCGGGAATTGCCCCAGCGCACCTGTCATACACTCACGTTCGCCGTAGGCCTGGGCGCGGTCAGGCATGTGCGTTTTGGGTGCGCTCAACAGCGTCGGCACCGGATGCCAACTGTGTGCCTTATAAGCAGCCGGAGTTGAATGGTCACCGGTAATAATCAACACCGCCGGATTGAGCGCCGTCAAAATTGGCAGCGCGGCATCCACTTCCTCGATCACCTTGACCTTCGCGTCGAAGTTACCGTCCTCGCCGCGACTGTCGGTGTACTTGATGTGGCAGAACACAAAGTCGTAGTCATTCCAGATCGCAGCTACCCGCCGGAATTCGTCGGCTGCGCTGTCGTGACCATCGGTTTCGATGACATCCATGCCTACCAAACGCGATACGCCCTTGTACATCGGGTAGACAGCCACGCAGGCCGCCTTCAGCTTATACACATCCTTGTATTTAGGCAGCGCTGGATCTTCCGCGAAGCCTCGCAGCGTCACCATGTTCGCAGGTTCGTGCCCCTTCAGGATTTCCCGCGCCTGTTCTAACCACTGATTGATAATCCCTGCCGTATATTCTGCCTTTGGATCAGTCGCCCGCGCGGGCAGGGTAGGAACGCCAGTCGCCTGTGGGTCGGTGTCGGCAATCGCACCGCTTAACCCCTCGCCGCGCAGGAGCAGCGCGAAACGGTAATCCTGCACCGCCTCGACGGTAATATCGACACCATCAATCTTGATTTGCTTGAGCAGTTCGACGCGCTTTGCGCCTTCCTCGGTTGGGATGCGTCCGGCGCGGCGGTCAGTAATCAAGCCGTTGGCATCCACCGTGCAGAAGTTCCCACGTACCGCCACGTCACCCGGCTTCACCTCGATGCCGATGCCTGTGGCTTCTAGCACGCCGCGCCCGATTTTGTACTCAATCGGGGCGTAGCCGAACAGCGCCAGATGGGCAGGCCCACTGCCGGGGGCAATCCCGCGTGCCACGGGAATCGTCAGCCCTGTACTGCCGGCCTTCGCCAACGCGTCCATATTGGGTGTGTGGGCGGTTTCGAGTTCGGTCAATCCATCCGGCGTGCGGGGCAAACCGCCGAGGCCGTCCATCACCAGCAGCAGGATCTTGCCACCCGCATCTTGTACCAACTCGCTCAGGAGTTCAAAGTTCGCCATAGTCATTACCTTTATTGTAAATAATCACTACGGTTGTAACCACGCAGGGCGGGTGTGTCAAGGGAAAGCTGTCGACGGGTTACGATGGTAACGGGCAGAAGGCGACGGGTATCATCCAGCTTTTAGCGGTTAGCGATTGGCTTTTAGCTCCAATTCCAAGTCGTCAGCTATCAGTCACCAGTCGTCAGCTTAAGGACAAAAGGCGCTCAGTCATTGGCAAATTTGGCGATAAAGGTAGCGATTTCGATTATTTCAGGGTGATTTGCCAAGCCATTCGGCGGATGGCTCGGCTGAAACTGCGGCGATTTTGGCAATTGGTGTGCCGCCGCCAAGATTGCTAATCAGCAGTTTTAAGTTGTAAGTGACAAGTTTCAAGAAAAATGCAGGGATTTGCAGCAAAAATGTTGAGGGTCGCTGCTGCAAAACAAGTCTTTAGACAACAGTCATCAGTCAAAAGCAAAGTCATTTACCACAAAGACCCCCTCCGTCGCTGGCGCGACACCTCCCCCGTCCCACGGGATACTTCGTAATAAACGAGGGAGGCCATTCATTCCGTATCTTATTTTCGCAACTTTTACTTGAAACCACTGAGAAATGCGCAGTTACAGATTAGAACAAAAGGGCTGCAATGTCAAGTTAGAGTCTGATTTGAAAGTGGGTGGAAATGGGTGTAATTAAGCAGCCAGAACGTGCTGGTTAAGAGTAGGATTACAATAGAACCGTTCAACAAATTTTGGCAAACACTTGAAGCGAAATATACTCTGAAAAGCAGGGTTATTGGAAGTTATTTATTACTAATCAAACAGGTCTTCTGGCAGAAGTCCCATAATTATGAGTTTATTTACTACCTCATCAAAACATTCGCCCCATGAGATATTTAAAGTCGCATTTCCGACAATTTGTTGAAGGAGTTTGGCAATGTCATCAACATTACTAAATCCTGCACTTTTTAATTTGCCGCGACATTCTTCACTAACATCTAGTTCTTCAATTTTCATATCGAGTTACATTTCTTTAGCATCCTTCATCCTAAGGCAGGGCTGGATTACCAGTCACTAGGTCTCAGAACGAGTTTGCTCCAGAATCGGATATCTCGGTAATCAGAAGCTTGCCCCCAATCCCATTTCCCGGGGGAAATAAACTCGTTCCATAAATAGCTTTGCAGGTTGTACCCAAAATAAATGGTGTCGTGGGGTTGCAAAATTGAGAAAACTGGATTGCCCACTTCACACGGTTCAACTGGAATCATACGATGAGCGCAGATAGGAATAAGCTCTGGCACAGTTTGCAAGTAGTCCTTCGCAATGGCTAATTGTTCAGCTAAAGTTTCAGGTTTTTCGCCCCATGTCTTTGGCATCCAGAAATTACAGTATTCAATATCGAAATAAAATCCATCTTCCAACAGTTGTTTATTCTCTCGCATAATTTTTACGGGATCATCACGCCAATTGGGGAATTCGTCGGTGCCATCGCGCCTAATGTCGCCCTGTGGCAAACCGAGTTGTAAAAACAATTTCAAATCCGGTGGAAAATTGAACTCACAACGTTCTTCAATGTCACTGACTTCTTGATCAGTTAAGCCTGCCTCAAAATAACCGGTGAAGAAACGACTTTTTTCACTTTTTCAATAACTTCGAGCAGTTCAATTTCTAGGCTCATTAGAATTTCCTCTAGACGAAATAATCTGGTAATCGTTTCATGCCATCGCTAGTCATGTTGCCCTCGTTGTTGTAGGTCGCAACACCCCGTTCATCGTGCCCACTTAACTAATCCTGTTATACAAGATATTGTTGATCATACTGTGAATTGCAAGAAAAACGTTCAATATTTTCACCCGAATATTGAAAGAAAATCAGTTGAATAGCCTTGCAATGATATGTTGCTTTTAACGGAATTCTAGGCAAAATAAAATTAATGGTACAGATGAGGAAATAAGGGCAATAATGAAAAGTTGGATAAGCCAAAACTGGCAAGGATTTGCTTTAGGGACTTTATGTACAATTATTGTCTTGAGCAGCTTGAATCTAACTCAGGTTGCTATCGCTGACGACGACCAACAGCTCTCTACTCATGATGTACTACAAATCATCGCTTATCCTCTGCCAACAGGAACAACAAACGGTTATTATCTCCCGAAAGTAAACCTCGAAAATATGTTCCTAGATGTTGCTCACCTCAGCTTCGCGAATTTGAGTTTCTCGAAATTACATGGAGTGTCATTAAAGGGCGCAGATTTATATGGAGCAATTATGCGCGGCATTGATCTCTCAGAGGCGCAATTGGATGGAGCTGATTTGACCAAGACATATGTAATAGAAGCTAATCTGGAAAATGCTAATCTGCCTCAGGCTATTCTCGATTATGCAAATTTTGAAGATGCAAATTTAAAATCGGCAAACTTTACTATCGCATCCTTGTCAAACACGTATCTTTCTGGAGCGAACATAGAAAACGCAAACTTCAGTGGTGCAAATCTGGAGGGAGCGACTCTGCCTGACGGGTCGGTTTATAAAAAAGGTGATGACTTAGTGAAAAAATTCAAAGCCGCTTCTAACCCATAGGAAAAGTAGTGATAGCTTTAAACTTCAGTGTAAAAATAGCGACCGTGTTGTAGTTGATGCCTTTAATCACACCATAAATTAACAAGAAAACGTTCGTTACTTTCACCCGAATATTGAAAGAAAATCAGTTGAATAGCCTTGCAATGATATGTTGAAAATAATCGTGTAATCTCTGTAATCAGAAATACAAACAGAGGGAAGTTGGGGACGTTACACGGGTTTACGCCGCACGAGGTAGAAGCGTTCCCCTCGCCGGAAGCCGGTATTCTCGTTGACGGCGATCATCGGCGCGTTGCCCACATCATTGAAGGTGTAGACGACCGGTTGACCGTTGTCGCGCACAAAGCGCATCGACAGCAGTTTGAGCGCCTGTGCGACCCCATGCCCACGATATTCGGGCAGCACACCGGTCATCTGTTGAAACGAGTAACCCTCTTCCATGCTCACCTGTGACATGCCCACCCATTGATCGCCCGCTAAGGCAATTCGGATACCTGCGTGCGGCATGATCGGGTTTGATATGCGGCGCTCGGCATAGGTATCGAAGCTGGGAAACACCTGCGGCTCGTCGCGGGGGATGGTTGCTGCGAGCGCTTTGTTGAGCGCGTACATCCGCTGCCGGTTGGCATCGGTGTCGCCCAGCGTGTCGAAGGTCACAAAGGTGATACCCGCGGCCTGCGCCTGCGCGAGTTTTGGCGTTAGCGGCGACTCGTCCCAATCCGCCAGATTGAGGGCGAGATTGACGGCGTGGACGTAGGGCTTAAACGCAAAGCGCGCGCAAAAACCAACCCCACCTGCCGCGCTGTCATCGACCTTGGATGTCAGTTCGCTCAATCCTAAGTCAGCCGCTTGTTGGAGGCTGTCTTCCAAGAGCATCTGCCCGATGTCCTGCTGACGGTAGGATTCGACAACCCCGATCCAGAGGAAGCCGAGTGCCGACAGCGCACGGAAACCGATAAGCGTCCCATCGTCTGTCTCTGCTACGCGGACGTGCTGGCTCTCGATGACCTTCGAGGCGTTGGGTACTGGCGTGGGGAATGAGTCGTCGTACAGCTTTTGCATGGAGTCGATGTCATGCGCGTGATCGGCGGGGCGAATCTGCATAGGATGACCTACCGTTTAAATAATTGCCTCCTTTTGTAAACGAGTAGGACATCCAGTGTCAATCCCAAGCCGGATGACAATCATTAGTATTGTGACGATGTTTTAGAACCTGTTTGGAAATTCGGAATGGATGGTCAAACCGGACGCGATGTTGATGGCTGATGAAATAATTCGGTCATCGGGGATCAGACGGACGCGATGTAAGGCTTGTCCGTAGTAGAAAAAAGGTTTGCGTTTGCGCCACATGAGGCTAAAGCCGTCATGCTACCTACAGCCAGACAAGTCTGCTAAAGCGACTTCAAAGGCCAATGTTCGTATCTGGAAAACA
>JAPUDW010000345.1 GCA_027492915.1 Bacteroidota bacterium
TACTACAACACGCACCTTGCCGGATGGGCAGCCGACAAGGGTGTCCAAATGCCGACCATCCCCTCCCACTGCTAACAGTCGTACCACATGTTTTATATCCTGCTGCCCTCGCTGGCGGAACGGCAGGCCATGATCGACCATCTCAAGTCGTTCGGCATCTACAGCGTGTTCCACTACTTGCCGCTGCATCTTTCGGATATGGGTAGGCAGTTTGGTGGGCAGGTGGGTGACTGCCCCGTGACCGAGGACATCAGTGACCGCCTCTTGCGTCTGCCGTTCTACAACAGTCTGACCGAAGATGAACTCGCGCTGATTGTCGAGAAGGTGAAGGCTTTCCGCTTCGAACCGGCTCCGGTTTAGATTACATGCTTTAGGGGTTTGCCGTCGGTAAACCCCTACACCCCTCCGTATTTCTCCTCCTTCTCTGTGCCTCTGTGGTTAATCCGTCTTTGTATTTCGCCCTTCTAATATCTGTTGCAGGCTGATGCCGTGCCGCCGCGCAATCTCCCGCGCATAGCTTTGCCCCAGTGGAAGGCCGCGCACAATCTGGTAGGTGGGCGAGCCTTCGCCGTTGGTGTTCACGCTGACCCCCGCGACCAAGCTGTAAAGCTTACTCTCGCCGCCCACAATCGCCTCAATCGTATCCAGCCGTTCCGCCAGTTCGATCAAGTGCGTGGCGAAGATCGCCCGTGCGCCGATTGCCCGTAGGCCGCACAACATATCTTGCGCCAGATAGGTTGCCTCACCCGACGACGTGCTGGAAAAAGTCTCGTTAAGCAGCACCATACTGTTGGCCGTCGCCCGTTGGAACACATGCCGCAGCCGTGCCGCTTCTTCCGCCAGCCGTCCTTCCTGCCGCGTTTCCAGCGCGGGGAAGTGTGTGAACAGCGCGTCAATCGGGCTGATGGTTGCGCTTGCGGCGGGCAGCAGTAACCCTGTTTGGAACATCACCTGCGCCAGCCCCACGCTGCGAATATAGGTGGTTTTGCCGCCGCTGTTCGGCCCCGTTAGGATGGCAATCCGTCCCTCGTCATCAAACGCCGCATCACTCGTAATCACCTTATCCGGCTGTGCCAGCACCAGCGCCATATTTGCGAGGCTGTCGATCTCCGTCACCCGCGCACCAACTTCCGCCACCTGCGGCACACAGAACGTCACGCCTTTCGCCTTTGCCTTATGGATCATCTGCGCTGCCGCCGCGAAGAACGCTATCTCATATTCGAGGTACACCAGCGCCCCGCTGCCAGTCCGTGCATAACGGTTGAGCGCTTTGGCAATCGGCCCTGCGATTTGTGTCAGCAGGCGGTCTAAATCTTGGAACAGCGGCGAGAGTGGGCGCTGGTTGATGTCCTCCGGTACGCGGTGCAGCGGCGCTATTCCGGCTTCTTCCGCATCGTCATTGCCCACGCCTATCACCCGCAGCAGCCACGACGATTCCGCACTCAGGCGATAGTCGTTAATACTCAACAACACCGCCGATGAGGGTTTAAGCTCCACATCCAAATTCAACCCAATCGTTAAACTGTTGATACGTTCGAGCGGTCGCCGCAGTTCGGGTAAATCGGCTTGCAGCGCTTGGAAGTTCGGGTCAGCCACCACCGTCGCGAGGTTGGCTTGTACCTGCCGCAGTCCATCGGATTGCAAAGCCGCTCCCGCCAGTGCCGTGTGCAAATCCTCGACCACATGCACAAACGAGTCCAGTTCGGCGAGATGGTCAGCCGTTTCCAGCAGCAGGTTGCGCTGCCGTTTGCCGAGCATCGGGCTGCCGGTTTGCAAATTGGCGAGCCGCGAAAGTAAGCCAACCGCCTCTTCGACTAATGTTGGGTTCGCGAGGAAATCCGCCAGCACCGCCTGCCGCCAGCGGATGGTCGCCGCGTCCATCGTCAGCGCAGTCAAAATCTGCCGCACATACGAGGTGTACCGTGGGCTGAGTGACAGTACGGTAATCAGGTCATTGAGGCCGATGTCATTTTCCCACGCCGCGCTGCCAGCCAGCTTCGGCGGTTTGCCGTCCGGCCACATCAAACTGGTCAGCGGAATATCAAGGTCGGTGTGTGGGCGGGCTGGTCGCGAGGGCAGGTTGAGTTTGCGCTGGGCTTTAGAGTTGGTCAATGTCTTTTTATCCATTAGATGGCTTTATTAACAAATTCGTTTATCTAGGTATGGCAGGGTTGATCTTTGACAGTGTTTAAAAGAACAGATTGATTGAGTCCGCCGCCACCCGCCATACCCATATTCATTACTACTCAAACCACAATAAGTATGAACTGAGCCTAGCTTGATTTACACACCCGCGCAACTTCTTCTATTTGACCTTTAACCCCTTGGTGCTATGGTCATTCTGGTCATTCGCGGTACAATCGAAGGGTATCGGTAAAAAATTTTGAAGTGATCTGAGAGCGCTCTCAGAAATTAGTTTGTTTTTGAAGGAGTCTGTTATGCAGTTCAGTATTGCCTCTTATAGTTTTCATCGTGAACTCCAATCTGGTCGGCAGGATATGTTTAAATACATCACCGATTGCAAGGAACTCGGCTGCACCCAGCTTGACCCTTGGAACAGCCACCTCGCGCCGTTGGTCGCCGAAGACGAGCAAATCCGCGCCAGCAGCAACCCGACTCAAGCCACCTTTTCCGCCGCCGGTTTGGAATATGTTGACCGTGTGAAGGCCGCTGCACAGGCCGTTGGTTTACCGTTTGGCTGCCTCGCTGCCGATGGTTCGCACGTCTGGGAACCGACTAAAGAAGAGCGCGATGCCAACCGCGCCTGCGCTTATCGCTGGCTCGATGTGGCGAAGCGTTTAGGTGCCGAGTCGCTGCGTACCGATACCGGCGGCAAGGCCGAACTGCCCGACGATATGTTTGCCATCATCACAGAAGGCTTGCAGGATATTGTTGATAAGGGCAAGGCGCTCGGTGTGCGTGTCAGCATCGAAAATCATTGGGGCGCATCGAATATTCCTGCCAATGTCGTGCGTGTGCTCGACGCGGTAGATGGCCTCACGCTCCTGTTCGACTCGCGGAATTGGGCAAAAGGGACGCGCGAAGAAGGTTGGGAAATCGGTGTGCCGCGTGCGCGGGATGTGCATATCGACCTGTTCCGCACGGCGGAAGATACACCCAACTTGGAAGCCGATATTGAGCGGTTGATCAAGCGGCTCGTCAAATCGGGCTACAATGGCTGCTGGGGTATCGAAGTAATCCCCCCCGACGATGATGAATACGGCGCGATCCGCAAGACGATGGCCTTCATCGAAAAAACCGTTGCTTCGGTCGAGTCAAAGTGACTTAGATAAGTCCTACGAAAATCCCCAATGCCTTATTCTGCTTCCCTCAACCGTTTACGGGGGAGGGCTAGGGAGGGGGGTTAGAATTATTTCTCTGTGTCTCTGTGGTTAATTGTATTGGAGTTTAAATATGTCTACTGCACCCGTTCGTATCGGGGTTATCGGGGTCGGTCAAATTGGCAAGCATCACCTCGAACGCTACAGCAAAATCCCCAACGCCAATATTGTTGCGATTGCTGATGTCAATGAGGCCGAGGCCCGCCGTGTGGCCGCGCTCTACAACATCCCTGATGTCTACACCGACTTTCGTGACCTGCTCAAGCGCGACGACATCGAAGCGGTTGATGTCTGCCTGCACAATAACATGCATATGCCGATGACGGTTGCCGCGCTGCAAGCCGGTAAGCACGTCTACTGCGAAAAGCCGATGGCTGGCGCGTATGTCGATGCTGAAAAGATGCTCGCCACCGCCCGCGAAGTTGACCGCAAACTGGCGATTCAATTCTTTTCGCTGTATTCCGACGAAACCAAAGCCGCCAAAGCCCTGATCGACGCGGGGCAGCTCGGCAAGCTCTACCATGCCCGTTCATCCGGTCACCGCCGCCGTGGTCGCCCGTATGTCGATGGCTACGGCACACCCTTGTTCGTGCAGAAAACCCATGCCAGCGGCGGCGCTCTCTACGACATGGGTGTGTACCACATCGCGCAGGTGTTGTATCTGCTCGGCAACCCCGCCCCGCTGACCATCTCCGGTCAAACCCATCAAGAAATCGCGATGGATGAGAAGCGCCAAAAGCTGAGTCATTACGATGTTGAAGAACTCGGTCTCGGTTTCATCCGCCTCGCCGGTGGCATCAGCCTCGATATTATCGAAGCATGGGCGATCAATCTCGATAAGCTCGAAGGCTCGGTCGTAGTTGGCACCGAAGGCGGCGTTCGCCTCGACCCGTTCGGTTACTTCCGCAGCGTGGGCGACCTCGACTTGAACACCACCGCCGACCTCGAAGCCATGATGTGGCGCGTCCACAACGTGGGCGAAACGGGTGATGCTTACGACAGTTCGCAGCACCATTGGGTCGCCGCGCTGCAAGGTCGCGTCGATTTGCTCCCCTCGGCAGAAATCGCCCTCAACACCATGCTCATCTCGGAAGGCATCTACCTGTCCAGTGCGCGTGGCGAGGAAGTCACTGCCGATGAAGTAAAGGCCGCGTCACAATCAACCGCTCTCCCGCTGCCGGAGTAAATTTTATTCTCGGCTGGTTACGTCGCATAATGCATTTGTATGTTCCCTCCCCTGTTACTACGGGGGAGGGCTAGGGTGGGGGTAATGGTGTTTACCCAACCTTTTTGCTCCTCACCTTGTTCTCAGCACTATAATCACCTTATGACTGATCACTTCCTTATCCTCATCCCTGCCGATCCGTACTTTGTGCCACTATTGGAACAGGCACAAATCGCCAACGACTATCTCACGTCGCTGCTGCCTGATGCCGAACTCGTCATCTGGAATGCTTCCGAAACAGTGGAGTTTGTGGACTGTGGGGATAATTTCGAGCGTATCTTATGCCCCGCCTGTGGCGCGGAAATCGCTATCACCGATTGGCAGCACATGATGGATGCCGCCTATGCCAGCCACTTTGACGACCTCAGCGCGACCGTTCCCTGCTGCGGTGCAAACGGCTCGCTCAACGACCTGCACTACGAATGGCCGGCTGGTTTCGCCCGTTTCACCCTCGAAGCACTCAACCCCAACGCCGACCTCGACGACCCCCACCTGCTCACGCTCGAATCCATTCTCGGCTGCCCCATCCGCAAAATCTGGCGCTCCCTGTAACGCTTCTCTCTGCTTTTCCCTTGGCATCTTGGCGGTTCAATCTGTATTGTGTTTAATATGCTGCATGACTTTTTCCGCTAGTTCCCGCACCAACTGCCGCATCTCCGCCGGACTCTCGATCACGAACGGGCAGGGTATCCGCAGCATCCACCGCGCGATCCACTCCAGTTGGTTGGTATAGCAGCGCATCACCACATCCGCGCCATCTTGCTCCAGTAACGCCATATCCTGCGGGAAGATCTTTCGCGCCTCCGCCATAGTCGTTTGCATCCGCACCTGTATCGTCCAGCTCCCCGGCTGCTGGGCAATCGCGTTCAGCACATGCCCCAGCACGTCGAAGTCTGCAGGTCGCTCGAACGTATTTTCGGTCGTCTGTATCCGGCTGATACGGTCGAGCCGGAATGTGCGCAGGTCGCGCCGCAGGTGGCAGTAGGCCGACGTGTACCAGATGCCCGTATGCACCGCCATGCCGTAGGGGTCAATCACTCGTTCGCTAATCTCATGCGTGTACGACTCATAACCGATCAGCACACTCCGCCGTTCGTGGGCAGCGCGGCTCAAGGTCGTCAATACTGTCGTGGGTGGTGGCGCGTCACGGATATCGAGGTTGAACACCAGCGTATCTTGCAGCGCCCACACCTGCTGTCGTACTTCCAACGGCAGCACGCGCTCGATCTTCGCCGCCGCACTTTCCACACCGTTGTTGGGGTTAATCGCTGCTTGCCGCGCCAGCATCAAGCCAAGGCTCACGGCTAAAATTTCGTCGTTGTTGAACATCAGCGGTGGCAGCCGGAACCCCGGTCGCAGGTAATAATTCCCATACCGCCCCGGCTCACTTTCCACCGGAATGCCGATGTCGCGCAGCATGGTGATGTACCGCCGCACCGAGCGTACCTCCACTTCCAGCTTACGCGCCAGTTCCGGCCCGCTTACGGTCGGCTTCGATTGCAGCACTTCCAATATCGTCAACAACCGTGTCGTCGGACTGTACATACTTTATCCAATACGTTTGTATTTGCTCCCTCCCCTGTTGCTACGGGGGAGGGCTGGGGTGGGAGTAAATCCACTTTTTAATGAGGACTGATTATAACCTCATTCGCCCTGATGATAGAAATATCGAACCTAAATACACACGAAATAAGGATACTTAAATGACTGAAACCACCCCCATCCGCGACGGCTCACATGACTTCGACTTTTTCATGGGCAGTTGGAAGGTTCATCACAGCCGCTTGCGCGACCGGCTGGCAGGCTGCACCGATTGGGAGGAATTTGAGGGCACCTGCGAAGCCAGAAAGATCCTCGACGGTCGCGCTAACTTCGATGAAAGCAGCATGCACCGCGCCACCGGTACCGGAAACGGCATGACCATCCGCCTGTATGACGCGAAAACCGGCGAGTGGAGCATCTATTGGGCGTCAACCGGCAGCGGTCAGTTGGATATTCCCATGATCGGTGGCTTTGACGCGCAGAACGGCACCGGCCTCTTTTACGCCCACGAAACCCACAACGGGCGGCACGTCTACAGCCGCTTCATCTGGTCGAAGATCACGCCTACCTCATGCCAGTGGGAGCAAGCACTTTCGGCAAATGGCGGCGCGACGTGGGAAACCAACTGGATTATGGAAAACACTCGCGTGTAGCCGTTGATCTCTGTTCAAATATCTATGTATTTATTCCTTCCCCTGTTACTACGGGGGAGGGTTAGGGTAGGGGTAACTAATCATGAGCGTTTTACAACCCGTCCGCGACGGCTCGCACGACTTCGACTTTCTCATCGGCAAATGGCAGGCACGCAATCGCCGTCTCAAAGAACGGCTGCTCGGCTGCACCGAGTGGCAGGAGTTCGACGCGGTTAACACTGTTCGCCACATCCTCGGCGGTACTGCTGTCTATGATGATGTCGTCTTTCACCGCGACAACGGCCCTGTCAACGGCATCACCATCCGCCTGTACGACGCGAAATGCGGCGAGTGGAGCATCTATTGGGCAGCAGATGGCACAGGCAGCCTCGACATCCCCATGATCGGCTCGTTCGACACGCTGAACGGTGTCGGCATATTCTACGCCCACGAACCCCATAACGGTAAGCACACCTACAGTCGCTACCGTTGGTCGCAGATCACGCCGACCACCGCCCTCTGGGATCAAGCGCTCTCAGCCGATGGTGGGGCGACGTGGGAAACTAACTGGATCACCGAGTTCACCCGCATCGAATAATCACTTAAAAGCAATCAAATATTTATCTTCCTCCCTCCCCTGTTACTACGGGGGAGGGCTGGGGTGGGGGTATATATGTCACTCAACGTGTTCGAAATC
>JAPUDW010000346.1 GCA_027492915.1 Bacteroidota bacterium
GCTTGCATGAACTGCGCCTGAAATTTGACCACTAAAGTTTGTAAACTCTAACCGCCGTGTACGAACTTTTGTGCTATAATGCGATTGGTCGTGGTTACAGGGTAGCACCACACTAAAGGGTGGAAGCATTTTCTTGCTGCAAATCGTCAAGAATTTACCCCCTAAATTTGTATTTTCTCCCCTCCCTGTTACTACGGGGAGGGGCTGGGGGTGGGGTAGCTGCACTCAATTTCACCATCCACCACTTAATGTAGTCCTACCTGGTTACAACTTGCCTCTCGCTTGTGGTGAGGTGTGGAGCCAGTGGTGGAAGGGGTGTGAATTTGCTTTTGGTTTTGTAGATTCAGCGAAATGCTCCCTCACAGCCGCTGAAACTGCAAATTCTGCACAGCGGCGGCCACACGGGAGCTTCCCGCCGGATTTGCGCCATTTCAGCGCCGCGCTCCCTCACTCCTGCCGACATAAAATGTCAATTCGGCGGCTGCACGGGAGCTTCCCGCCTGCCATTTCGGCAGAAGTATTTCAAAATGTGCAAAATGTGTGCAATTTGCGAATCAAAAGCTCTGAAATCGGTATTCTCATAATTATTCTCTGTATTTCGCCTTTGTTTTGAACAAACGCTGATTAAGAGAGATTTACATGCGGTTAATATGGCTTAACCCGCGCTTAAACCACCCACAACCGACTCCTCGCTACAATCCACCTGCATTTAAATAAGGGTGGTAAAGATGGCGATTCTCAATTTGTTTAAGTTCGTCAAAGATCAAATTTCGTTCCCTGCCGGACATGTAATATTTACCGAGGACGAAACTGGCGATGTGGCCTTTGTGGTGATCGAGGGCGAAGTCGATATTTCCTACAAAGGGCATTATCTAGAAACAGTGACCTCCGGTGGTTTACTTGGTGAGATGGCACTCATTGATAACCTGACCCGCAGCGCGACCGCAACCGCCAAAACCGATACCAAGGTCGTCGCGATTGACCAGAAACGTTTTGTGTTTATGGTCGAAGAAACGCCCATGTTCGCATTGGAAGTGATGAAGGTCATGGCCGACCGTTTGCGCCGTGAACACGACAAACTCCAATCATCATAAGACCAATTATTTCGCGCGAATTCGCTGCGCTATAATCGCCTTCATATTGTTCAGCAGTATGGAGGCGTTTTACATTGACGACTGAACAGGGCGACCAGCAGTGGTTTGAGCGTGTTTACGCGAATGCCAACGGCCAAACTGATGATATTTCGTGGGCGGATTTACGCCCGAACCCCTTCATGCTGAAATGGTTCGCAAAAACGCCGGTTGATGCACAGGGGAAAACAGCCGTCGTGGTTGGCTGCGGCTTGGGTGACGATGCCGAGGAACTGGTACAGCGTGGCTTTAACGTTACTGCTTTTGACGTTTCCCCCACGGCAGTCGAATGGTGCCAGCGCCGCTTTCCTGAGACTAAAGTCAATTACACCCTTGCCGATCTTTTTAACCTACCACCGGATTGGAAGTTTGATTTTGTGCTGGAAATTAACACGGTACAGGCGATTCCGGTCGCGGTACGCCAGCAGGTTATCAACGCGATTGCTAGTTTAGTCGCGCCGGATGGAACACTGCTCGCGATTGGTCGTCTGGCTGATTCAGTCTCGCAGCAGTTGAAGCGCCCGTGGCCGCTGACGCGCGGTGAAATTGACCTGTACAAACAGGCTGGCCTGACGGAAACCCACTTTGAGACCTTCGGTGACTCGGAAATCGCGGCGCTCAGCCTCGAACGTTTCTTGGTCACCTATACGCGCTAATTGCCTAAATAGGTACAAATGAAATCGTATTTTTGAGGGATACATAACTCGGTATCCCTCAAGTGCTTGTCTACAGGGGAAATAACGCGGCGCTACTCGGTAAACGTAATTGAGCTGACGATGCTCAAGATGGTATCAACGCTGTCCACCCCTTCACCATTTGCCGCTAGGCCATAAACCACGCTCAGGGCCGTATCGCTTAACTGCACTGCGTAGATACTGACATCGTTATCACCGTCATTTGCAAATACCCGCGCGGCTGAGTGGTCGCCAATCGTGATTGTCGTAACCTCAGTCGTTTCAAAGTTGCTCTGGCGTGCTTGGATGTTGCTGACGATCTCATCCAGCAGCACCTTCGGGTCAGTACCGGGGGTAATTCCATAATCCCCATACGTGCCGACGAGAATATCGACCTCAATCTGCCCCGGTGTCAGTGCTGATTCCGTGCGTTCGAACAGCGCTTCTTCATTGACCACAATCACCGTACCGTTGCGGAATTCTTGTGCAAACCAGCCTTCAGGGTAGCGCACCTGAATTTTGTCGTCTTGCGAGCTAAAGGTGTTGGGCAAATCCGTGTTACTAACCGGTGTCGCCGCGACCGCCGTACTATCTGCTGTGTTGTCGTCAGCAGTTGGCTGTGGGGGCACGGTTGCGCTGGGGACAACTGTAGGCGGCGCACCTGTTATGATGGCGGTAGCCAGTTCATCGCGCGTTTCGGCCTGTGTGGTGCTAATCGCCCACAATTGGTTGAGGGCATTGGTGCGGTCGTCTTCAGCGGCCTGCCGTGCGAACTCCGCCAGATCAACCTGTGCGGTGGCGGTACCGAGTAAATTTAGCGTATCCGCTTGGCTGGTTGCGGCGATGTCAATTTGTTCTTGTAGATCCGCAACTTCGGCGCTGGCTTCTGCTTGTATATCCGCTGCCGCGCCAGCTTGTGATGTCGCCGTACCCTGTGCGTTAGCGACTTCAGCGCTGCGGGTTGCCAATACGTCCGCGCTGCGAGTGCCTTCATCCTGTGCCTGCACCACTGCGGTGCCAGCGGTTGCCTGTGCCGCAGCTTGCGCAGTACTGGCAACACCTACAGCCGCCTGAGCTGTAGCCTGCCCGATTTCGGCCTGCACCTGCGTACCGGCGGCTTCCTGCATCATCGACACTGCCGTCACCCGACCCGCCTCGGCATTCGCGGCGCTGGTAATAGCCACCCGCAGATCGTTTACCGCCTGCTGCTGCTGTACGAGCGCGAAAATCGCGACCGCAATCGCGATCACTAACCCGATAATGGGTCCCCTATTCGAATTCATATGGATGCTCCTGAAAGCCAGTGACAAGCGGTATTTGCAGAGATTACCATTACACCACAAAAAGGTTCAACTTGGGCTTAATGATGGCATAGAAACGGGCGTAGGGCAAAAACGCTGTGTCCATGAACGCATCGTTTTCAAAATGGCTTCAATCAAGGTCACCCTGCTGCCAGCAGCATCCTTGAACGGATACAACCTCGCTAAGTAAAATCCTCGCTTGTAGAGGGGAGCAAAACCAACTACTTCGCACTACTTCTGCGCTCTTTGAACTAGGTCTTATTGTTTCATAACGGCCTATTACAATATTAGACACTCTGCTGATGTGTTGTCACTTCTAATCACCTACGATGAAGTTTGTCCAAATGGACAACCGTTGTGGAATTAGAGGAGATATGATGATGCGTAAATTTACACGTTGGCTGGGTATTGCGGCCATTTCTGGCTTGCTATTCAGCGCTGCACTGGTGAACGCTCAGGATGCGACACCGGTACCGGCAGACCCCACGACTGATCCTGCTGTGGAAGCGACAACTGATCCGATGATGGCAGAAGCGACTGCCGAAGCCACGACCGGCACGGAGCAGATGCCGATGGATCACTCGATGGGTGTGACCTGCGACTCTGATCTGATCTTGAACCTGTATATTGCCGAGCGTTATTTTGGCTTCGGTGGTGTATCGAACATGATGACCGGTAACGCAAGTATGCTTGACTTGACGACCTTCGACAAAGGCCAATATGCGCCGTTGTTCGGTTCGCCGATGAGCATGACCCCGCCGACCACGATGACACAGGAACAGATGCAGTCGACCGCTGATATGATGGCGATGGACGATGCAACCTTAATGGAGCAGATGTCGTCGATGGTTCCCGAAGGAACGGATATGAGCAGTATGACGATGCTTAGCGCGGCGGCAGTTGCGGGTGAAGATCCGTCGTGTACCATGCTGCGAGCGCAGCTTAATCGCTTCTACAGCATTTTGGCCTTCCAAGATATGCAAATGGGTATGATGGGTAGCGGTGCGGAAGCTACCGCTGATGCTTCGGTCAGCGGAGGCAATATGAGCTTCGGTACGACCCTTGCAGGTGCGAACGAAGTCCCCGGCCCCGGCGATGAAGACGGCACGGGTACAGCGGCTGTCACCTTCGATATGACCAATGGTCAGGTGTGCTATAACATCAGCGTCCAGAACATTGCCCTTCCCGCAGCCGCAGGCCACATTCACCGTGGTGCAGCGGGTGAATCCGGCCCGGTGGTTGTGCCCTTTGATGTGGTGCCGGATGCAAGCGGTAACGCGGCAAGCTGTGTACTGGTAGAAGCCGCCTTACTCCAAGAAATTGCGGGTAATCCGGCTGGATTCTATGTCAACATTCACACCTCGGAATTCCCTGATGGTGCGGTACGTGGGCAGGTTGCAGGCTAATTTGAAACATTTCGCTTGGTGATGGTGGCGCTTTCCGCACAATCGAGCCATCAAGCCGTAGCGACGTTTAAACAAGGGGTCGGTCATTGTACCGGCCCCTTGTTTTTATGTTTTAGATTGCAACACCCCACACGGTTGGGGTTTTTGTGCGTGGGAGCAGGTTATGATGGAAAGAAGTTGCAGCATTAGGGGGCTATGGTGAGCGATTTCTTCCTACTTAATCCACGTTATGAAAACTATGATCTGGGTATGTATGCTTTAGAATTTCAAACCGTTTATGGCGATACTCACGCGAGGCTGGGTTCAGCGACGGGGAGGGCTATTCTTTTCAGCGTTCTAATGACTTTTGTGTTAAAACTAGGCTCACTTAGAGGGGGTCAACTATTTACACCTGAAGTTGTAGATCAACTCATTAAAATTGTGATCGTCGGTGCTTTTGCGTTGGCTATTGGCGGGGAAGCGATCGCGCTTTTCCATACCGTGCAAGCGAACAGACGTTATCAAAAACTGATTAAAAACGGCAAACTGCTCACGGGGCAACTCATAAAAGCTGAAGCTAAAGAAACTGAAGTTTACCATTACCCTAGATTCTACCCTTTAGTACCAAAAGTTCAGTTGAGTGGAACGTACTTTATTGAAGTTCGTTACCAGCTTATCTCCCCTGATCAACTTAAATTGTATGGTACACAGACAATGACCCGTGAAGATTTTCGGGATAAACCGATGCCCGTAGCAGGGACACCGGTTCGTGTGTTGTACGCGGATGAAACCACACACATTATGCTTTAAAAGGCTGAACGCTGGTTTACGCTATAATGTGAGAGGATCTTTTTTGAAGGGAGCTACCGATGGAACAAATCACTACATTCTGGGATACCCTTCCTGAACCAGTGCGAAATAATACTACCCGTGTCGTGTTGGCGATACTGGTGTTCTTTCTGTTCTGGCTGCTTCGGCGCTTGCTGGCCGGGTTGGTGGTCATGCCACTGCGAGGGTTGGCAAAGCGGACGAATTCCGATTGGGATGATGTACTGCTGTCGATTGTTACGGTCCCTGCGCGGCTGATTATTATCGCGCTGGGGTTGATGGTTGGTGCAGAAATCTTGAATGTTGACCTGTCCACGTCGGTATTCGTCATCCACCTTGCACGGATGTTAATTATCATCGCCGTGCTGATGGCGACCTACCAGATCGTAGATGCACTCGCGCCATCCAGCCCACGCCTATTTCGTATGACCGGATTGACCGTCAATGAGCGTTTGCTGCCCTTTGTCCGAACAGCCGTCAAACTGGTGCTGATCGCGGTGGCAGTGGTCATCATTATTCAAGAGTGGGGTTATGATGTCAGCGGCCTTGTGGCAGGGTTAGGCTTGGGCGGTTTGGCTTTCTCGCTGGCGGCAAAGGATACGGTGGAAAACCTGTTTGGCTTTACCACTATTGTGGGCGACCAGCCGTTCATGGTGGGTGAATTTATTAAGGCGGCGGATGTCGAAGGCACGGTTGAGCATGTAGGCGTGCGTTCAACTCGGCTGCGCCAGCCTGACCAATCGTACGTGACGATCCCCAACAGTAAATTAGCCTCGTCTCCGATCTTGAATTGGTCGCGTTTGAGCAAGCGCTGGTACAACACCACACTGCGTATCACCTATACCGCGACACGACAGGATATCATCGAAGTGATGTCGCGCATCCGTACCATGCTGGCGGCACACGAGAAAGTACAGGATGACTCGATAGTTGTTCACTTCATCAACTTTGGTGACTTCGGGTTCGAGATTCTGGTGCGGTGTTACGTCAACCTCGCGGACTGGGGAGCATTTACGGCTGAACGAGAGAAGATCAACTTGGAGATTATGCAGATCTTTGAAGAACTCGATTTAAAGATCGCTTTCCCTGCTCGCCCGTTATAGCCTTTTAACCGTAATAACGGCAGATGACATCTTCGGCAGGTTTACCATGTGGGGTAACTACGGTCGATTAATTTGCTCGGTTGAGATGGATGGAATGCGACCGCCATTATCACAACCAATATTGGTTGTGGTTAGCGATGCTTGGGTTTATTTGACGATGAGCGAAATGCACAGCGCACAAGTCCGGCAAGCGCCAAACAACCCCGACGCATCGGATGACGAACGCGCCCATGATTATCCCGCCGGAACATGCGTTATAAGCTCGACTGTTTAGCGCCTTAAAGACAGGCTGACCATGATGAGCACGATACCGAGTAGGGCATAGGCAGCTCTTGCTCCGTTACGCCCGATACGCTTTACCAACCACTGCACCGTAAACCAATCGCCTTTACTGAACGCACCCATCAGGAAAAACAGGCCGAGCATGACTCCGATAACCCATTCGTTTGTTTTCATCCGGCGACGTATCCTGTTTCTTTCCCTATCACATAGGTTATCGAGCGTTCATAAGATAGCGATGATCGGGCAGTAAAAGGGCGCAAAAAAGAGGCGGAAGTTACTAACCCTGCCTCTTTTGGTTTTAGCGCCTTATCGGGCACTTAGTTCGGCCAGCCGCGCCGACCACCCCCGCGAGGGTCTTCACCGGGGCGGCGGTCATCTCCACCACGACGGTTGAGCGGATGCCCGCCTCCGCCACCGGCAGCCAGCGCCCGCTTGGCCTTTTGCACATCACTTTCGTGCTTGAGCAGGACGGTGAGGGTGGTTTCCAGCGTGGCTTTATCGAGGCTGTCGGCGTTGAGCATGACCAGTGACTTCGCCCAGTCAATTGTTTCGGAAACGCTGGGGTTTTTCTTCAAGTCCATCTGGCGAAGCTGTTGGACGACCTCCACTGCCTGCTCCGCTAAACGCGCGTTCAGTTCCGGCACACGCATTTTGACGATGCGTAGTTCCGAGTCGTGGCTGGGATAGTCGATAAACAGGTACAAGCAGCGGCGTTTGA
>JAPUDW010000347.1:0-34650 GCA_027492915.1 Bacteroidota bacterium
TGATCTTCCACATGCGGCGGGCGTGTGGCCCTTTACCCAGCGCGTAAGAGCACAGCGCCATCCCCGCCAACGGCATCGTCTCCAACGGCGAGCGGCGGCTGATGCGCTGGAAGCTCGCCAGCGCCGCGTCATATTCCCCTGCTATAAACTGCGCCTGTGCATCAGCAAACTCATGCGGCATAAACCAAACCTATCCTAGAATTTATTCACACTATTGTCGCACAAACCACCGTCCATTGTGCGTGACGAAATCGTAACGCATTCGAGTGGCGAGGGTAATCCCGTATTATGCATTGGTGATAAAATGAAGTAAGAACATCTAAAATTTTTGGGCCAACATCATGCTCCGCAAAATCGACTGTGTGATGCTCAAAGTGGATCAACTCGAAGCTGCCGCCGCTTATTACGAGCGGGTATTTGGCCTCAAGCGTCTGTGGAGTGATGATCATTCCGTCGGCATGGGAATGCCAGAAACCGATGCCGAGATCGTGCTGCACAACTATGCTGACCTCCCCCGCGACCTCAATGTGCATTACCTCGTGAATAACGTGGTGCAGTCGGTAGCTATCCTCACCGCACAGGGCTGTACGGTGAAAGCCGAACCGTTCGACATCGCCATCGGCAAGTGCGCCGTGCTGGATGACCCGTTCGGCAACACCCTCGCTATCCTCGACATGACCAAAGGTGCGCGCACATGACCGAGACAAATCCTACTCATCATCCCGCCCGCCTCTTCGTCCTGTTGGCACGTCAAGCACCCATCGGTGTGATCTTGCGGCGCGGGCCAAAAGATTGGGTACAGATGATTAAGTGGCACACCGATACCGACACCTTTGAGGCGGGACAGTGGTTACGGGGAACGGTTGAAGAATATCAGGGAGATTTGTCGCCCGATGGCAAATTGTTCTTCTACTCTTTTTCTAACCAACAATTGCGTTCCGCGCTGAAAATGCAAAATCGTAAGACAGATAAATTGCTATTTTACGATGCCGTCAGCAAACCACCCTACTTTACGGCTTTAGCGCTATGGCAATACATGGATGTGCCGGGTGGTCAATTTTTGGATAACACCACCCTTCGCCTTTATACCTATGCAGGTTGGCATCCAACTCGGACTATACCGCAACTCAACATTGTCATTCAACGCCATGCTGATGATTCTGAAGGCAGCCCACCCCACCCTAAAAATGTCTTTTTAAGCAACCAAGAATGGGAAATGATACCGTTAGGACAGTATGAGCAAGGGAAACTTAACCCACCTTATATTTGGAATAAATCTTCTGACAAGTTTGCACTTGAAACCAAATACGCTGGTTATGTAGGTGGAAACAAACAAGGTGGTGGTTTTAATCAATCTAATTATCAAATTCGTATTCATGGGGCAACTAACGAGAAACAATTACGCTATGTCAACTGGGCAGACTTCGACCAGCAAGGTCGCCTCGTCCTCGCTAAAGATGGTAAGTTGTTCACTGGAACGCTAGATAACGGCGAAATCCAACTGACCGAACTCGCCGACTTTAATGCCAACAAGCCCGACCCGCAGCCCGCGCCGGATTGGGCGCAGAAGTGGTAAGCACCCTATCGACTCATGACTATAAGCTAACAACTTTAAGTTTGAAAAACCAAACAATTCAAACCGCGCCTTCACAAATCGGGTCAAAAACACCCCTATTTTTGCCTGTTCTGCCTGTTTAACAGGCAATTGAACACACCCAAATCGGAACCATCTACCAACCCCTAACGTCTATATCAGCAGTTCGACAATGAAAGGATACTGTTGATGAAACGCTCACAAACAAAACGACTTGTAACCCTACTCAGCATTCTGGTTATGCTGCTCATGACGATTGCAGCCACCTTCGCCGCACCCACTACATCCTATATGGAAACAACCTTGACCCCACCGCCCCCCACAACCACACCCGAAAATCAGCCGCCCAAGCCGCTGGTCATGCTTACCATCTACGATCCCTGGCGTATGGTCATTGGCTCTGACGAACCCACTTTTGTACTTTATGACAACGGCCTCGTCATCTACCAACGCATTGGCTCTGCTGATGCACCCGAATTTGCCTCGGTACAACTCAACGATGACGAATTCGAAGCTCTCAAAACTGATTTAAACATCAACGCCGACCTATATGCACTCGAAGCTGATGACACCTACTACCCCAAGACTGACCAACCCTCGAACGTCATTGAATTGTTTGACCCTAAACTCGGCGAAAAAACGATCTCGATGTATGGTAACTTGCGGTCAGATGAAGATGCCCGCCAAAACTCGGCACCCAAACCGCTGATCGACCTATTCGACAAACTGGTTGCCTACAGCCACCCTGATGCCGAAACATGGCTGCCTGAACAGTTCGAAATCATCCTCTGGGAATATAACACCTCGGATGCTGAACCTTGGCCTACAAATTGGCCTGACCTCAACGACCCAACCACCATCAAACGTGACTCGGTTTACAGCCTGTACATTGACTTCGACCAATACGAACGCTTCATGGAACTTCGCAGCACCGCCAATGCCCTTCGTCTCGACGGTCAAAACTGGGCATTCTCGCTCCGCTTCCCGCTGCCGCACGAACGCACCACACCCTAACCTCAAATAAAAAGTAGGGAAAAGAAACATTTCTTTTCCCTACTTCCGTATTCACCTTAGCATTCTTGACCTAAGCTAACAGATTATTGCCATGTAAATCTTGGCGTTCTTGGCGGTTCAATCCTTCGTTTTTAGCCGCCCAACGAGTCCCAAATTTCCAACTTAGACTTCACACGGCTGATAACTTCATCGGTAAACTCGGTCGTACTGGCTGAACCGGCAAGGTCATTGGTCTTGATTCCGCTCTGTACCGCCTCCAGCACCGACTCGTAAATCGCACGGCTGGCACGGTTGGCCTTCTCGGTTTTAACATACCGCAGCACGGCTGCACCGGCTAAAATCATCGCCATCGGATTAGCAATATTTTTGCCCTGTAGGCTTGGTGCTGTGCCATGTGGTGCTTCGGTCAAAGCCACCTTGACCTCAAAATTCTCATCAAAGCTGAAAATCACCGACTCGGCTCCGGCAATTGTCCCGAACATCTTCATCACCAAGTCGCTCAGGTTGTCGCCGTCACGATTCAACGCCGGAATAACCAACGATTCGCCTTCGGTACCCAGCAGTAAGGCATAGGTCGCATCAATCAACTGCGGATCATACTCGACATCCAAGTGCCGTTCATGTGCCGCATCGAGTTCTTCCTTGAACATGCCTTCGTATACCGGACTCACCGTGTACTTCGGCCCACCAAACACCTTCGCATTGTTGCGCTGTGCATACCGAAACGTGAACTCCGCTACCGCACGGCAGGTACGCCGTGACAAACGCCGTGTACTGAAAGCCACTTCGTCCAAGCCTTCACCTTCACGCCATGCTTTTTCGCTGTACTCACCGTCAACCGCCATACGCACCACCGCAATTGGTGCATGTACACCGGCAATCGGTCGCACCGATGGAATACGCCGCCCTGTCCGCAGGATCACCTGCCCGTCCACCAATTCACGCAGCAAGGCATTTGGGCTGCCGACATCCCCTTTTTCCGGTGGTGTAATGGTCGCCGCTTTGATGCCAAGGCCGGTTTCTTTGATCCGTGCTGCGGCTTCATGGACGACTTTATTCTTGGTTGCACGGCGGTTTTCAAGCGACAAATCGTAGGTTTCGAAGGTCACATCACAGCCGGTAACGGATGGGTCGATCACACGAAGCGCTTCGTCGAGTAGTTCCTGTCCGGTTTGATCGCCCTGCAAGACGATAATGGTTTTGGATGGCATGTTATTTCTTTCTGATACGGAATTGTGATTTACCGCATTGTAAGACAGCAAATACTCTTTAGTCGATAGAGAAATACCTTTCGCCCGCCAAGAACGCAGGTAGAGTTTTGCCGCTGGCAAACCCCGCAACCGCCAAACTATCCACCCATTACCTTTCTAATAAGTCACGCGCTGTTTGCAGTACCGCTTCTTGCAGCTCCGGTGGATTAATAACGACCGCTTCTTTGCCAAGACCAAATACCAGCATCTTCGCCAGTTCCACCGACTCCATATGCACATCAACCGTTAGCCAGCCCTGCTCATCTTCCGGCTCCGCAATTCGAACCCGCCCCGGTGCCAACCACCTAACGAAGTTCAGGCGATTATTGTGCAGCCGCAGCGTAAAAGCATACTCGGTCATATCCTGTGCAAACTGCTGGACATGCTCGTTCCAGTAACTCGCTAGGTCAAAATCCGGCTGCCGATGAAACCGTGTAGCCAGCACCTCGATGCTGTGTATTCGTGCCACCCGATACGTACGAAAATCACCTTCTCGTCGCGCAATCAGGTACCACAGACCAGACTTCGCGACTAAACTATAAGGTTCCACCGCCCGCTCACTCACGTCACCATCATAATTTTCGTAGATCATGCGGATGCAAAGATCATCATAAACCGCTCGCTGCAAGTCATCCCAAAAGGGCAGTGGCTCAGGGTTATGCCACCACCACAAAGGATCGATGTGGATACGCTGACGGATGTAATCAACGGACGGTTGGTAAGCATTGGGCAGTGCAGCCGCCAGTTTAAGCAAACTGCTTTCCGCCGCCGCACCAAGGCCAACATCTTTTAACAGTTGGTTGTTGCCGGAAATGAACAAGCTGCGGATTTCGGCTTCTTTTAGGCCGGTTAACGTTACGCGGTAATTTTCGTCTAATGCCACGCCGCCGCCGTGACCACCATCGGCATAAATCGGGATGCTGGCACCGGACAGTGCATCAATGTCTCGCAAGATGGTACGCCGAGACACATCAAGTTCATCAGCCAAGCTTTGCGTGGTCATTTTCCCGCGTGTTTGCAAGAGCATGACAAGCGATAACAAGCGGTCGGCACGCATCCGTTTATCCTTATTTATCCAGTGCAATTTTTGAGTGACACAAGGTGTCACCCAAACCAGTTTATCATGTAATTAGTGCCGAGATATGGGATAAGGAGACTCCAATGACAGCAACAAAAACAGGCTATATCGAAGTCGATGATGGCAAAATCTATTACGAAGAAGCCGGTGAAGGTGAAACACTGCTGCTCGGCCACGCCGGATTTGTAGACAGCGGCATGTGGGACGGTCAGTGGGGTGCATTCGCCGAGCAATATCACGTTATTCGCTACGATATGCGCGGCTTCGGCAAGTCCTCGGTAGCAGAAAAACCACTTTCACGCCGTGCTGAACTTGGCGCAGTGCTCGACCATCTCAAGGTTGAAAAGGCGCATTTGCTCGGCTGCTCGATGAGCGGCACAACGGTCATTGATTACACATTAGAGCATCCCGAACGAGTCATGTCATTGATCGCTGTATCAGCTAATCCCAGCGGCTTCGAAATGCAGGGCGAGCCGCCACCCGAATTTATGCAGATGATTCAGGCGGCACAAAAAGGTGATCTTGAGACGGTCAATGAGCTGCAAATTCGCCTATGGATCGACGGATCGTCGCGCAAACCGAAACAAGTTGACCGCATGGTACGTGAACGGGCGATGGGCATGAATAAGATCGCGGTCGAAAACGGCACCTTTATGAAGGCTGACATGCAAGCGAATGATATGCTAACACCGCCAGCAATCGACCGACTGGATAGCATCAAAGTGCCGACGTTGTTGATTGCCGGAGCACTGGACAATTCCGAACTTGTGCGGGCAGCGGATGTTATGCAAAAGGGCATCAAAGGCGCACAAAAAGTGATCATGGCGGACACGACCCATGTACCGAATATGGAAAAGCCAAACGAGTTCAACCAGATTGTGCTGGATTTTCTAAGCAAGGTTTAATCCAGCGGCAGCAGACAAAAATGGCCTATTTTGCCTAAATTACCTATCATTTGGGGCTAAATAGGGGTGGGGAAGGCGCAAAACTACGCTTCCCCACCGGACTTATTTCAGGGCTGAGTTTTAAAGTGTTTTAGGGTATGATCGTCAGCTATCTTAACAAAGATGACCGAGAGGAGCAGATGATGAAGAAGATTATCCTCGTGCTAATGACGGTTATGCTGGTGGTGCTCATGATGAGCATCGGTTCAGGGGCAGTTCTTGCCCAGACCGCCACCGCTACACCGAGCGGTAGCACAACACAATTTAATTCGAGTGTCACTGTTTTTGGCGTGATCTGTGAAAATCAGGCGATTGTCAATCTCAATGGCACGATGGAACCCGCCTACGATGTCTATTACCAAGTGTTTTCTGGCGCACAAGCCGGTGGCACAGCGCTGACCAACTTGCGGCGGGTACAGGTTGACGGCACCTACGCTTTTAGCGAGGCCGTTCCCTTCAGTGGTGCAACCGTTGCGACCGGCGCAACAGGCAGCGTGAAGGTGTATATCGCCCCCGAAAGCGCCCCGAACAGCCCCGCTGGCAACATTTTCATTGTCGATGACGTGCAAGATGGTTGTGCCAATGCTCAAAATCCGATTTCGAGCAGCGTTGACACCGGCGCGGGCGCAGGCACCAGCACCGCGACGACGGCTACCTCGACAGCGGGCCTCATCCGCTCGCCATTTGGCGGTTATATCAACAGTGATGTACCCGTCGTTCCAGAAGGCGAAGTGGTCATCGGTGCGCGGCAGTTCGTGAATCCGCAGCGTTCGTCCACACCGGGCGTGATTTTCGCTGAATGCGATTCGTACTTGCCAGCAGCGGCACCCGGCTTGCTGTATGACAACGATAACATCACGATTTTCTTCTCGTGGTACGCTAAGACCGAAGCCCAAGTGCTCGACCATCTGGCGAAGGCACAGTATTCGGTACTGTTCCAACGCGCCCCATTGGTTGACCTGAACACCAGCGCGATTACGAAAATCGGCAGCAATTACTGGGTGTTTTTCACCGCCAACATTGGCAACCTAAAGCCCGGTCAATATGGTGTGGAATACAAGCTGACATGGTCGGAAGCAACCTTTGATGGTTACGACGACTACGGCCCCGGCACAAATAATGTCTCGCAAGGGTCAACATGCAGCTTCACCATCGAACGTAATCCAGATGACTCGCCTGTGGTGTACAACAACATTTACAGCGTGCGTTAAAAAAGTAATCTCTCCCGCTTCATGGCTATGGCTCAAGGGGAGATATCAGATTAGAATATAAGGGAATGCGATTGGCATTCCCTTATTTTTAATGGGCTATTTTATTTTCACGTTCCGGTTAAAACTTATGCAATTCCTCGCTGAACAGGCAGCCGCTCTTTTTCAGATTAGCCTCTCGCCGGAACAACTGGCGCAGTTTGACACGTATGCCCGCGAACTGGCTGATTGGAGCCAGCGCATGAACCTGACAGCCATCACCGAACTACAAGCCGTACAGGTGCGGCATTTCCTCGACTCGCTGTCCGTAGTAAAGGCAATTAAACCCTTTACTAATATGCGGGTCATCGACATCGGTACGGGTGCAGGTTTCCCCGGCTTGCCCTTAAAGATTACTTTCCCTGAAATCCGCATGACATTAATGGAAGCTACGGGCAAGAAAATTACTTTTTTGCAGCATGTGATTGATACGCTGGGGCTTAAAGATGTCAAGACCCTGAACGCCCGCGCCGAAGATGCGGGGCAAATGCCTCAGCATCGTGGCAAGTATGATCTGGTGGTAGCGCGGTCGGTAGCACGAATGCCAGTACTGGCGGAATACATGCTGCCACTGGCGAAGGTCAACGGGCGCTGCATCGCCATGAAAGGCGAAACGGCCTCAGAAGAAGCCAATGATTCCAAACGAGCGCTGGCACTGCTCGGCGGTAAGTTGGACGGTATCACCGCGTTGCAACTGCCAGAGGTGGCGGATGCCCACTACCTTGTGACCATACAAAAGATCGCCGCAACACCGTCGGCTTATCCCCGCAAGCCGGGAATGCCCAGCCAAAAACCGCTGGCCTAACTGGTTCTATTCCCACATCATTGATTCCCATACTCTAGAAAATACTTAGCTGTTGGGCATGGGCTTTACGGTCATGTGACACCTATTCATGCTGTGGCGTGTTGTTATGCAATATTGCCATAACAAGGAAAAGGTGAATGCAAATGATGCCCAAATTAGCGAAAGCGGTAGTTGACGGCAAAACCCTAGAATATGCTGTATGTGGCAGCGGGAAGCCGGTGATTGTGCTGGTCAACGGAGCAGGCGGGCCAATTGAAGGTTGGTATAAGATTTATGCCGATCTTGAAAAATTGGGTACCGTAATTGCTTACAATCGGTTAGGGATGGGCGGCAGCAGCAAACCGACTGAAGCACAAACAGGCAGCGAGATTGTCAATACACTCCGCGCCCTGCTGGGTGAGATCGGGAAGCAACCGCCCTATATTCTCGTAGGGCATTCGTTGGGTGGGTTATATGTAAATCTGTTCGCACGGCAGTATCCACAAGAAATAGCGGGTGTGGTATTTTTGGATGCGACAGCACCGGATGATGTTCGCCTGCTACCACAGGAACAAGGTGGGTTACAACGGGTGGCACAGCATGTATTGAACGTTATTTTTGGCAAAGATATATACGGCGAAACCCAACATACCGATGAAACGGTAACACAGATTGAACAGGCAGGCTCCTTTCCGAATGTGCCTCTGATCGTCGTCACTGGTGGCAAACCGGCGCGAATTGTGCCACAAAAAGTGCGTCAAATTCGTGAGGCAAACCAAAAGCTACTTACAACACTCTCACCTCAAGGGCGGCAAATCATCGCAGTGGAGAGTGGGCATTTCCCTCAATTTTCGGAACCGAATGTTGTTATTCAGGCAATTCAAGCAGCAATAGCAGGAGGATTAACAGACCAGCATGTACACGCCAAAACAATTCGAGATGAATGATCCGGCGGAACTATCCGCGTTTATGCAGCATTACAACTTCGCGGCACTGGTCACCAACCACGAAAACAATCTGACCGCGACGCACCTACCCTTCATGGTGGACAGCACACGCGGTGAACACGGCACGTTGATCGCGCATCTGGCACGCCCCAACCCACAGTGGAAAAGCTTCGCGAATGGAAAAGAAGCACTAGTGATCTTTACCGGTCCACATGCATATGTGTCACCTTCATGGTACGAGAAACCAACACTAAATGTGCCGACGTGGAATTACACAGCAGTCCATGCTTACGGTGTGCCGCGCGTGGTAGAAGACCCCGAAGAAATTTATGCCATGCTCGACCAGTTGGTGGTGGCACACGAAAGTGGTTATAAGCAGCCGTGGCCGATGCAATCCGCCGAGGAGCATGTGCGGCGGTTGATCGGCGGTATTGTGGGTTTCGAGATGATGATTACACGGGTAGAGGGCAAAGCCAAGCTCAGCCAGAACCGCAGCGAGGTTGACCGCTATCACGTCGAGCAGCAGCTCTCGCAAAGCGCGGATACATTGGTGGCGGGTACTGCTGGGCTGATGCAGGTACGGCGGGAAAATACGGGCGGTTAAAACGATCAATTCGCGCTAGAATTTTTCTCGTGATTGCCCGAACACGGTCATAATGAGGAATTTGTCATGCCACGTCTAGCGCTTACACTGGCTCAAATACGCGAAAATACAGCTCCAAAGTCTTATACACGCGGCGAAGGTTTGTACCTTAATCAGGCGATTTCTGAAACCGTGCTGCGTGGGAATGTAATTGAGGGAACTTGCGAAGCTGGCAGCCAACCTGAACCGTATCATGTACAAGCGTCATTGAATGATAAGGGCGTTGTTGACGCTTCGTGTAATTGTTTATATGAATTCGGCGGGTATTGCAAACATGTTGTCGCGCTGCTGTTGACTTATTTGAATAACCCCGATCAGTTTGAAAGCCGTGCCCCACTCGCAGATGTGCTTGAAAGCCGCGATAAAAATGAGTTGATCGCTGTCATCCGTCAAATGCTCAAAATCCATCCTGACTTGAAAAGCCTTCTAGACCGACCTACACCGAGCAAGGCCAATGTTGATGCGCCCGTGAACACCCAAGCGTACCGCAAAGAACTGCGACGAGCATTGAAGCAGGAGCGAGAGTGGGGCAAAGCGGGGGCAGAAATGACGGTAGATTCCATCGTCGAGGCAGCACAGGAATTTGCGATAGCAGATGATTGGCGCAGCGCCAGCAGCATCTACCGCATGATTATCGAGGAAGCTTTAGCAAATCTTGACTACTTTTATGAGGATGAAGAAGGTTATTACGCCGCATCTATTGATCAGGTCGTTGATATTCTGGGTGAGTGTTTAGAAAATTTAGACACTGATGCCGACCGCAAAGCAATTCTCGAAAGTTTGATGAACATTTATTTAGCAGATATTGATGTGGGAGATGTGGGTGCAAATGCGCCTGATCTCATTTTGCGTTATGCACATCAAGAGGACATCGCCAGCTTGCGTTCACGGGTCGAAGCAGCACGAAAAAAAGAGGCTTTGAAAGATTATTCAGACTGGACGGTTAAATCCTACACCAAATTTATCGCTGAACTAGACTTACTTGATAACGTAGACCCTGAAACCGTTTTGACACGTCTGCGTGATGAAGGTATGTACAGCGTACTTGTAAGTAAGCTGTTGGAGTTGAAACGGGTGGATGAAGCAGTTAGCGTCATTCGGGAACATCTGAAGCAAGCCGATGCACGTATCCAGGCCTTACAACGCCTTATTATGAACGGGTGCCGCGACATTGCGTTACAACTCGCCGAGGAAACACTCAAGGACAGGTATGAGAGTTCGATAGCCGGATGGCTCATTGATGTGGTATACGCGCAGGGCAACTTGGAAGTGCTATTCCGCTGGCAGCTTGAGCGCATGAAAGTCGAACCGACCATTGAATACTATGCAGAGTTAAAAAACACGGCGCAACAATTAGGCAACTGGCTGTTAGTTCGCCCTGCAGTAATCGAGCAACTGGAAAATGGAAAACGATATGCAACCCTGACACGGGTCTATATGTTAGAAATGGAATGGGATAAAGCATGGGCAACCTTACCAGATGCCCTAAAAAACCGTGACCCTTACAGGTATAACGAGCAGCACCATTTGGAATTAGATGTCGCGCAAGCAACGCTCCAAACCCATCCTGAAAAAGCGCTGCCCGTCTTTATTCATGCAGCACGAGCAGCAATTGACCTCCGTAATCGGGAAGCCTATCGGGAAGCAGCGAACTTTCTGCGGCAGGTGCGCGATACTTATGACTCGATAGATGAGTATGAACGGTGGGAAAAGCTAATCGCGAGCATACGCCGTGATTTCCCAAAACTGACTGCCCTACATGACGAGTTAAAAAAGGCGGGTCTGTAAACTGCTGCCATAATGCTGTCACACGGGGGCGGTAAACTAGGATCATCAAACACACCAACACGAGGTTTACATGCATACCATCAGCGGCACACTCCAAGCAGTCCCTCCTTTCGATTTTACTCATGCGCTGCGCTTCATCGGTCAATTTCGCCCGATGATGGGGCAGCAAAATGTCGAACGAGCGCGGATGACAAAAGCCTTTTACATCGGTGATAAAACAGGCGTATTCACGGTAGAATCAACCGGCACGGCTGACCAACCGGAAGTGCGCTATACCGTGTGGTCGGAAAGTAAATTGACTGCGGATGAGCAAGCACAAGCCGAGGCAGACATCAGCTTCTTTCTGAGCCTCGACAACGACCTGCGTCCCTTTTACGCGCTGGCGGAGACTGACCCGCAGTTCATGCCGATCGTGGAGAAGCTCTATGGTTATCATCAGGTCAAGTTCAGCCTGACTGCGTTCGAGAATGCCTGCTGGGCGATCCTGTCACAGCGCAACCAGATGAGTATTTCATTGGCGATGAAAGCGCGTTTAGCCGAAGATTACGGTGACAAGCTAACGGTTGAGGGCATCAGCTACCGCGTGTTTCCACAGCCCACACATCTGACCGGATTAAGTTTGGATGAACTCAACAGTTCAATCCACAACACGCGCAAAACTGAGTGCATTATGTCGGCGGCAAATGCCTTCGCGACAATTGACGAGTCGTGGCTGCGGAATGCACCTTACGAGCAGGTGAAGTCATGGCTTCTCGATATTAAAGGCATCGGCGCGTGGTCGGCAACCTTCGTGCTACTGCGCGGATTGGGTCGTACCGAGCGGGTGCCGCTGGATGAGAAAGCGATCTTAGCGGCGGCGCAGCGAGTCTACGGACGTGACGACCTGACCCATGCGGATGTCCAACGCATGAGCAAGCACTATGGTGAATACGCTGGCTATTGGGCGCACTACCTGCGAGTGGGTGGTTAACGGCAGAAATAGTCCATGTGGTTGACAGAGATGAGTCGCTTGCACTACGGGAAAAGTGTCAGCGGCATTTATGATTCTTGTAGTACCTTAGTCCATTTACGAAACGTTAATTAAGAATTGCGACTGAGATTAGGATTATGGGTATACACTGGAAATAATCACCTTTGTAAGAGGTTCACACACATCATGTTCCAGATGCCTAAACTTGCCACCCGTGAAATGCCCCGTCTGGTTCATCTTGCCCAGGCTGCGCCAGAATTCAGTGTGCGTGACCACGCGGGTAAAACCCAAACTTTATCCAATATGATGGGCATGAATGGCGTGGTACTCGGCTTCCTCGGTGAAATTTGGAACCCAATCAATATTCAACGCATTATCTGGCTGCAAAAGCACGCCCACAGCATCCACCGCAACGGATACAAGCTGGCGCTGGTCACACGCGACCAACCACAGGTGCTTTACGGCTATTACGTGAGCAGCCTTACACCACCGCCCTTCCCGCTGCTGGCGGATGAAAGTGGCGATGTCCATGCTCAATTCGAGATGGCAGGTCGATCTGGCATGGTCGTGCTTGACCGGTCAAAAATCGCACGACACAAATGGGAAGTTCCGGCGGATCGCATCTGGCCGCGCCTCAGTGATATTACGGGTATCCTCGAAACAATGTGACGTCGTCGGGTAGATACCAGCATTCCTCCTCCTGCAACAACGCGAGTATGTAGACTCGCGTTGTTGTTTCTCGCAGTTGCCGTGCCTTATCCGCAGCTTTCACCAATCAGCGCTATAATACGCAGCTTACGCCATCTAACATGAAAGGTCGCCTCGTGAAGCGTAATCTATTGTTTGTTGTTGTGGTAATCGGGGTATTTATCGGACTCAACGTTGCCCTTACCGCTGCATTCTCTGAAACACCCAATGATCCTACCATCAATCCCGACGCAAATGCTTGTTATACGGGCGGCTCGATGGCTGGAACCTGTAACACGGATTACCTCTGGATAGCAGGCTGGTACGCAATCCGGTTGAAATGGAATGTGATTACCGTTGGGCAGGTGCCGGATGCCTACAAGTGGCTCATTCCGTTGGTACCGCAACCGACTGAAGAACCACGCATATACCCGACCAATCCGCCGAGCGCACCAACCATAACACCAAATCCAACTTCTACTGCTCTGCCCGTATAAAGTGAGTCACTTCCGTGGATAACCAACTCGACCTTGATGCAAGCCAGTTATGGTCGCTGCTTTTCACCATCGTTTTGGATGGCGAAAAGCGGCTGGCGGCTAATCTGGCGGCGCACCAACTGACACCGCCGCAATTTTACGTGCTAAAGACACTCACCGAACGTGGTGGGCGCTGCCCGATTGGCGAGATTGCGCGGCAGCACCACCTGACGAACGCCACGATGACGGGTCTGGTCAATCGGTTGGAAGCGATGGAACCACCGTTGGTTCTACGTGAGCAGCGAGAAAGTGATCGCCGCTCGGTCGATGTCATCCTCACACCGGCAGGGGCTGAACGTTTCATGGCCGTCCAAACAGACTTGCTCCAACAAATGCAAATCCTCTTTAGTTTATTGACTGACGAAGAACGACAGGATTTAATCCGCTACCTCAGCCGTTATCTAGAATTTGTGCAAACAACCTTTCCGGTTGATACGCTGCCGGATGCAGACGAATCGTGATACGCCTATTGGGTATCCGCCGCGAAGCCGTTGGTTGGGTACTGCTGCTGGCGGTACTGCTGCTGTTCGGCTCAGAAGTGCTGGTGTGGACAAACCCGCCGCAGCGCCCCTTATTAGAATGGCTGCTGCTCTTACCCGGTTATATGGTACTCAGCGCTGTCATCCTCGACTTAATTGTTCGCTACCGAATCCGTGATCTATTTGGTGGGCTGCTGCTGGCAGGCATCTACAGCTTAACTGCCGCGCTGATATTAAATCCTGCATCCACATTAAGTGATATGCCACGTACCCTATTCACACGGGTGATGGGCGCACATGCTTTGATTGCCGCAGAAATGATCAGCCTTGCGCTGCTGCTCACGGGTGGAGAAGGTAAGCGCCGCAGCCTGCTGATTGGGAGTGTGGTCGTCGGGCTGGCATGGGGCATCTGGGTGAAAAACTGGCCGGTACAGGAAGGCTTTACCGAAGTATCATTATCAACCATACTGGCTTTCGGCATCGGCGGTGTCGCGATCATCGGCTTGTTGTTATACGCAGTTCTGCCACGTTTGCAACCTCCTGCTTTTGATCATTCGCAGGACGTACTGCGCCTATCACCGCATGGGTGGATGACTGCCATCGCAGTGGTAGCGGGGCTGTTCGTATTACGACTGGTTCGCGAGGAGATTGATCCTATCGGATTGGTGCTATGTCCGTTGTTAGTGGTGCTGTGCTGGGTCATTATCTGGTTCAGGGGACGCACACGCGGCGACACACTACTTGACCAGCACATGCCTATTCGACCACTGCCACTCTCTGACTTCCTAATTGTGACAGTCGTCTTTATGGGTATCGGGGTTATCGGCTATAACTTACCTGATGTAAAGATAGGCATGATTACCCCGATGATGTTAATCGGGTTGGGTTTCACTGCCTATGGACTCGCGTGGCTGCCGACCGTTTCGTTAGTGCTGGGGGTGCAGGGCTACTTGCGCCAATTGGCCGCGCAAAAAATGTGATTAGGACAAGATGATGCGACCGATAACTTCACCAGTGAGGATGCGCTGATAAATAGAAGTAAGCGGTGCGCAAGGTAGATTTCGTACTGACATTTAATGCCCCCCCAATCGTATCGCTTACGCCTCAAATACTGCAATACTATCAACGGCAAACGTATGGGGTGCAAGGTCAATCGGTTGGGCGTATTTCAAGTGGTAACCTTTGCTCGCCAAGCGTTTGCCATCGCGTGATAATGTTGAGGGGTTGCTGCTGACATAAACGATGCGCGGAATGCGCCGTTCTGCCAGTGCATCAACCGCAGCCGCGCTCAGGCCGTCTTCACCGGGGTCAACCACAGCAGCGTCATAGTGTTCGTCCAAGTCCTCCAACACTTCTTCAATCAGCCCTTCGATGATCTCAATATGTTCTTCGGGAAGGTTAATCTCCGCATCGTTGACGGCATAGGGGTCAGCATCAACCATCGTCACTAACCGCGCTTGTTGGGCGATAATTGCGCTGAAAATGCCAATACCTGCGTACAAATCCAGAACCGCCTCGCGCCCCGTGAGTGCCAATGCTTGCATCACCTCACCAGCCAAATTCTCAAGCTGCGACAAGTTCGGTCGGAAGAAACTGCCTGCTGTCACGCGGAAAGCACGCCCGCCAACTGCGATACTGGCGTACAAGTCGCCCATCAGATTAATCGGCTCGTCGTTGTCATTCAGCAGGTTCATACTCATCGCCATATCACTGTGGAGTTCGGGCGCTTCATCGTTCGTCATCCGCAGCAGCGCCATCTTGTCGCCGAGGCTGTCCAGTTGCAGGGTGATAATTTGCAAGCCGGTCATTCTTTCGAGGTCAAGCGATTCTTTGAGAGCTAGCAATTCAGGATGTAAGATATGGCATTCGTCAATCGGATGCAGGTCGTTGGGGTTGCCGGCCATCACAAAGCCAAGCTGGCCTTCGCCGGTGGCATAAAGTGTCATATGGTGGTTATAGCCCCACTCCTGTGGGCTGGCGATGGTCGGGCGAATGTTGGCATCTGCAAAGCCGCCGATGCGTTCCAGTTGGTCGGCCAGAATATCCTGCTTCAAGAGGAGTTGTGCTGCGTAATCAATGTGCTGCCACTGGCAGCGACCACATTTGGCAGGGCCGAAGTGCGGGCAGCGTGGGAACACACGATCAACCGACGAATCGATCAGCGTCACCCCTTCGGCAAACAGTGACCGCCCTTTTTGCCCCACGACCCGCGCCTGCACCCGTTCACCGGGGATGGTATAGGGAATCAACACCACTTGCCCCTCAGCGAGATAACCCAAACTACTACCACCATAGGTCATACTTTCGAGTTCGACCTCGATTAATTGATCGTTCATCATGCCATCCTCATTGAATTCACGGGTCAAGCAGTTTGTGCGGCAAACCAACTGCTGCGTGGTAAAAATTGTGTGACATTCGCAGCGCGGTTATAATCGACACAAACAATGATTATAACCACAGGGGAAAACCGCAATGTCAGATCAGGCTACCATTACTCGCTTCTTGCAGACAGTCCCTATGTTCGAAGGTTTGCAGGATAAGCAGCTTCAACGGCTTGCCAAACGCTTTACTGAACGCGGCTATGCAGTGGGCGAGGCTATTGTGACGCAAGGGACATTGGGGATCGGGTTGTTCATTATCGAAAGTGGCAAAGTGGATGCCGTGCGTCAGCATCCCGACGGCACCAAAACGACCGTCAACACGATGGGCAGAACGGAGTTCTTCGGTGAACTGTCCCTGTTGGATGATGCCCCGCGTACCGCCTCGGTCATCGCGGTCGAACCCACACAATGCCTCGTGCTAACGCAGTTAGACTTTATCTCGGTTCTGCATGAAGACTCAGATATTTCAATCATCATGCTGAAAGAACTCGCCAAGCGCTTCCGCCGCCTGATGGACAATATGTAGCTAGTAGGACTTCAGCAGGGATATGGGCTTTCGCTTATATCCCTATTGGTCGGCAGTGACGAGGCCGTGCTTAATGCTGTAACGAATCAAGTCGCCCTGAGTCCGTAAACCCAGTTTGCGTGTGATGTTGGTGCGGTGCGTCTCGGCTGTACGCGGACTAATAGAGAGTGCGCTAGCGATTTGCTTGCTGGAACCACCGCGCCCAATCATGATCAAGATTTCGCGTTCACGGCTGCTCAGGCTGTTGAGCGCCTCTAGCTGTGGATTACCACTCTGGTGCGGATTCAAACGCTGCATCAACGATTCATCTTTCATCGGCACGGGCCAATAACTATCGCCGCGCGCCACGACCCTGACCGCCTCAATCAACGTATCCGCATCCACGCTGCTCAGTATATAACCGGATGCACCTGACCGCTGAGCTTCATAGAGATAAATATCAGTCGATTGGTTCGAAAAAATGAGCACACGCAGTTCCGGTAAATAGCGTATCGCCGGTTGTAGCAAGTCGAGGTTACTCACGCCCGACATAGTAATACCGAGTACCAACACATTCGGGTGAATGTCCCGCACAACGCGCAATACATCCTCACGGCGGTCGGCTTCTCCCGCCACTTGGAAACCAGCTTCCCCTTCAAAAACGCGCTTCAATCCCTCGCGGATAATCCGGTTCTCTTCGGCAATCGAAATCACCAACGATTGCGCGGCGTGGTTGCGAAGCTGCGCATGAGCACGTCCGGCAGATGTAGAAGGCACAATATGGGGTTGAGGCGCGAGCTGCGTCTCTTCGACGGTCACAGTGGTCGTCAACGGCAGGCGTGCCATCACCCGAACGCCGGTCTGCGGTTCAGTCATCATCTCGAATTCGCCGCCTAGCATCGCCACCCGTTCGCGAACACCGACGAGGCCGCTGATGCCCTGAATCGACTGAGTACGGTCAAGGTCAAAACCGACGCCCCGATCTTCGACATCCACTCGCACAATCTGATCTTCTACCCAAATCGACACTTGAACTTCGTTGACCTGCGCATGGCGGGCGACATTCGACAACAATTCTTCCATCATGCGGTAAACGGTAATCTTTACTTCCGGCACAAAAACTAGATCCAACCCAAGGTGGCTAAAATGAACTTGAATGCCGGTTTGGTGCCCGAAGGTTTCAAACTGTTGCAGCAGTGCCGGAAGCAAACCTAGTTCTTCGAGAATAACAGGCCACGCATCATTAACCGCGTGCGTAACTCGTGCCAATATTTCATCGGCGAGATGCTGAACTTCCGTCAAGGTCGTTTCGAGGTGCTGGGGATCAAGGCGGCTTGCACCGTGCAGCGATAACTTCAACCCTGCCAGTGGCTGGGCAACGGTTTCTTGAAATTTCCGCGCCAATGTGCGCCGCTCGTCCTCTTGCATACGAACGAACTTTTGTGACAGAGAACGCAATTGCTGCGTTTCAAGAATAGCCCGTTTTTCAAGGCGGGTTTTGATCGCACCGAGTAAATGCTGTTCTTTAAACGGCTTGGTGAGGTAATCATCCGCACCCATATCCATACCCCGGCGCACATCCACTTTTTCTGATTTTGCAGTCAAAAATATGAAGGGGATTAACGCGGTTTTGGAGTCGTTGCGGAGTTCCTGTAAGACATCATAACCGCTGACTTCCGGCATCATGATGTCACAAATAATGACATCGGGGAGGTACTCACGAGCGACCTGAATACCTTCAAGCCCATCGCTGGCAGTCCCAACCTCGTAATTATTCAGTTCAAGCGTTTCGACGATACCTTCACGTACGGCGGTGGTATCTTCAATGACGAGAATGCGTGTCAATAGCTCACCTCATTCAAAAATCATAATGGTCATCAAAATCTACTCTTCATACTTTCTGTAATTATATCGTACAGATTTTGTGTATTGTATGACCGTTAAGAATGTGAATTGGTATCAAAGTCAGGTCTGTTATTGCGTTGCAACCGATGTCGGAGCAGGGCAATCAAATTGGGTTTGTGCGGCGGCGGTCAAACGCAGGTTATAGTCACCATCGTTTGTGATATTACGTGCGCCGACTACGAGATTATACGAGTCATTACCGGAACTAATACGTATACACACCGCAGTCACAGCGGGTCGCAGCAGTGCAACAACCTCACCGCTTTTCCGGTTAGTCAGTTCTAAGGTCAAATCTGCGTTCAACTGTTCGCTGGACAGTGTCAGCAGCAGCGTATCGGTTGCTGATGAATCCAGCATATATTCATGCAAGGCTTGACCACCACTAATATGCCGCAGTACATTGTCCCCTACCAATAAACGCACAGGCTCATAATTCACCTCAGCCGTCGGCGGAATCAGCGATGGCTCAATGGTTGGTATGGATATGGGCATAGAAGTTGGTAAAGACGTGGGTACACTCGCCACAACCTCGGTCGCTTGAACGATACTTACACTGATTGGCTTAACCTCTAATGTCCCGTCAGCCATTGCATCCCACTCTGGCACCACCCATTCGGTACCACTGTTAATGGTTGTTGATGTCGCTGCAATGACAACCGGTTCTTTACCGGAAACACTGTCCACAATTAAGCTGTTGCCAGTCAATAAAAGGAAGGTAACACTCATGGTAGCCGCCGCCGCCAACCGAACCTTACGTCCCCATGAATGATTGGCTATAAGTGCGGGCGTTTCAACCGCGATATTGGCTTGTAACTGTGCATCCACCATTGCAGGGGTGGCGTTTATCTGGGCTTCGACCACGGCAGGCGTAGCATTGGCTTGCATAGCCTCAGGTGTTGCCTCGCCTTCAAACGCAATCGTACGGGTAGGCTGTGGCAAGGGCAGTGCCTGAGTATTGAAGTTACCCAACAATGCAGCCCGCAGAGGATCATCTGTAATCGGCTCAATATGGGTGCTCAACATCGCATGTAGGACGCTCTCAAAAGCGTCTTTTAGTTCCTTGACGCTGCTGTAGCGGTCATCAGGATTCGCAGCTAAACACCGTTGCAGCAGTTCGACAAATTCAACAGGCAAGTCTGGGATAATTTGGCGGGGATCAGGCATGACATCATTCAATTGGCTGGCAAAGAGTGCTTCTACCGAGTCCGCAGTAAAGGGCGGTTGTCCGGTAATCATCTCGTACAAAACCACACCAAAGCTATAAATATCAGCTCGCTTATCAACCTGCTTGTGCAGGCTGGCTTCGGGACTCATGTAACCCGGTGTGCCAACAAAGCCCCCTTCCATTGTGAGAGCCACGCTGCCGGTCGTCAGGTTAATTCCAAAGTCCGCTAAAATCGGATACGTACACTGCGTATCCGTAAACATGATGTTGGTGGGCTTAATGTCGCGGTGGATGATGCCCAAACCATGAGCATATTCGAGCGCGTCCGCTAAAGGAATAGCGATCTCCAGCACCCGCGCGAGTGACAGCTTACACTGCTCACGGATAAGTTGTTCGAGTGTGCGACCGCTGATATATTCCATGACCATATAGTAATGATCGCCGGACATATCGAAGTCGTAAAGCTGAATGATATGCGGATGACGCATCTTAGCGACACTGGCGGCCTCCCGCTTAAAACGGGTGACGAATGTATCCGCCTGAGCCAGATAAACATGCATTACCTTGACGGCGACATCCCGGTCTAGGCCATCTTGCTTTGCACGGTATACATCTGCCATACCGCCGCGTGCGATCATCCGTGTAATGTGGTATTTGCCTAATTTTTGACCGATTAAACTCGCCATAATTTTCTTGACTCCGCTAATGCTTTGGGCAGACCTTTGGGGTGCTGTCCAAAGTTTCCACGCCTGCTTTCACAACTAAATGCTTCCTAGATTACGGGCAACTACCACCTAACAATCCGCCCACCACACAGGTGACGGTATTCAGGGTGTTGTCAATGATGGGGACGTTCACACTCACTCCCCCCGATGTATTACCACCGACAGTCACATTAACCGTGTTGTTGTCGGTCTCGACTGGCGCAGGTACCGATGTCGGAACAACAACTGGCGGAGGCACAGGGGTTGCGGGAACGGCTGTCGGGCTGGTGGTGCCACCATTACCGACCGTCGAGCCACCGTTATTGCCGGTCGAACCACCATTACCACCCGTTGAGCCGCCATTGCCGCCCGTCGAGCCACCGTTATTGCCGTTGTTATCCTGAACATTGGTCGAGGGTAAAGTGTTCTGGTTCACAACCGCGTTGACGTTCCCTTGAACATTCACCTGACTGTTTCCGTTGTTCGTGCTGCTCACCACATTCGGCACATAATTCGGCACATCCATGATCGGCAGCCCGCGCCAACCATCCTTCGGGGCGTTTACCACATCGGCAGAAACCCAAGCCGTCGTCTCGCTAACTTTCAACGCCAGCCACCTACCATCGGAAGTCTCGCCGATAATCGAAGCACGCACGTTCGGATCAAGCACACCGATAATCGAACTATTCACACTCGGGGCAACACGCAGGTTCACCGACTGGAGACCTTTCGTGGTCGCTTCCCACGGTGATGCGCCATCTGCCACGACATTCTGCTTACCGGTCAATTTGCTGATCGGGCAGTCGAGTTGCATTTCAGACTCTTGCCACAACATCAGGTGATAGTCTTGCTGTTGAACCGCGCTGCCCGGCATAACCGTCAGTTGATAACGACTGGGGGTGTTGTCCAGTTGCAAGCAAGCACCGGTCACAGTGGTACGGAAGATACCAACCGTTTCGTTGGTGGTCAGGTCTTGCACGATAAACGAAGGCCCGTCTTGTAGGGTGCTGCTGTCAATCAGCAGATAAAAAGTACCGTTCTCAGTGGTATTGAAAAAATAGGTATAAGCGTCTTGATTGATGCGTGCCGCAGCCTGAACAATCTTGTTCATCGGCAGTCCTTGGCTGGTAATCGTCATCAGTGTTTGTGCATGAGCGATGCCGATCCCAAATGCCAGCGCGATCACTAACGCAGCCATAAACTTGAGTTTGATGTGAGTTTGAAAGCGCATGTTACGCATCCTTAAATACTGACCTATATAATAAAGGTTACGTTGATTGTGTATCAACGCTCTATACGTAGTTTTACGTATCTTCGATCAATCCTCGTGCCTACAGGCTAAGTTTTGATCGGCCTCGGCAGCTTAACGGTAACAGCAGTACCCTTACCCGGTTCGCTCTCAACCTTAATCGCACCGTGATGAATATCAATCACGCGGGCGGCAATCGGCAGCCCCAGCCCAAAACCCTGTGTCGAGTGAACTTTGTCCACACGGTACAAGCGCTGGAAGGCCTGCGACACTTCCTCGGCGCTCATCCCCACACCGGTATCTCGAATAGTAATATCGATGGTGTGATCACGACGTTTGAGTTGGATATCGAGCGAAGCATTCGCCTCCGAAAATTTGCAGGCGTTATCAATAAGTTCATTGAGCGCATCCGACATTTCATCAGGGTTGCCCATCAGATACGTAGCAGTTTCGGGCAGTTCAATCGACAGATGAATATTCTTATTGCGAATTTGTGTCTGTTTGGTGTGGATGATGTCGTTAATCAAGCCATTAAGTTCCATCGGCATGAAGGTGAATGTGCGGATATTGTCGAGCCGGGTGATCTTAATCAGCCGGTCGATCAGATGCAGGATCGTTTCTACCTGTTCCTGAATGTTATGCACATATTCCTGCTGCTTCGGTGTCTCTGCTAACTTTTCGAGGAGGTAGCTTGATGTGTTGATGACGCTGAGTGGTGTTCGGAATTCATGTGAGGCCGCTTCAATGAAGGTCGCCAACATGCGTGTACCTTCCTTTTCCAAACGCAGCGTTTCCTGGTCAGCGCTGTGGGCAACTGTCAATTGGCGTTCACGCATAACCTGCTTGATAACTATCGGCAGCAGTTGCAAATAAATCTGCGCTGTATCCCGAATCAGGTAATCGCTTGCCCCTAAAATCATCGCCTCAACTGCGATTCGCTCATCTCCGGCGGCCATTAGGGTGATAATTGGCACAGGTCTTGATGCCATTTTTGTGGTAAAAAAATTCTTGATTAAGCTGATATTGTGGGCATTTACGCTGAATAAAACGAGATCGGCACATTGAACCTGAAGCATAGGTATCGCCATCTCAATGCTTGTAACGTGTGTAAGTTGATGATGGGCTGCAACCAATGCGGTTTGCATTTGCTCAACCAACACCAGATTATCTTCGATATAGAGGACACGCATGAGTTAATCTCCATCTACCTAATCAAACCTTGTGATACGGACATTCCTGCCATCCTGCGCGTAAAACGATGAGCCGTCTTACATCAATTAACTCAAGACTTCCAATAATTAATTTTTAATTGTCTCATAATTAACATCGTATGCATTTTTCACTAATCGCAGGTATCCGTAATTTTACGTAACTTAGCTAACCCACAAATCCAAATGAAAGTAGTGACTCATTTAAAGGCTTATCCGTTAGTCATCATGTCGAGGTTTGCACCAGAAACTGACCCGCGCAAAGCATCCAGCGACGCAGCTAAAATGTTGGGCACTGTCGGATAAGCCTTTTAAAAATGGATTCGAAAGCTGATTACATTAAGAAGGTTAAGCCTAGAAGGTGTTAAAGAATGAATCAGAGGCTTTTTTGGTAGAGCAGATCTGAATACTTGTTAGAAGTATCAAACATGGCAAAGTCTCAACGTGGGTTTATGCAAACCTCAACGAACGTTTTATCCCTAATTATCCCAAATAAATCCCAAACTTACTTTTATTTTTCCGCAGCGGGTAGAATATATCCCAACTTTAAAATGTAATCTTTTTCATAACTTATAAGCACTTTAAAGAGGTTTGGGAAATGCTCAATTTGTGTAATGCCCTGTCACCTTCGGCTAAAATAAGACGTTTTATCCCAAGAATCGAACCTACTAAAGTTGTGACTCAAATCCGATTCCATCCTTTACTAATCGCAGTTTGTTAAGATTTCTGGGTAGAATTTATCCCAACCTTAAAAAATGGCACTTTTTAACATTTTGGGTCTGGATTCAGTTGAGTGATTCCGATTCATCATGTATACTGAGTTTTACAACTTACCACTAAAACAGACATTCCCACACCCATCTGTTGGGGGCATGTATTCATGCCCCGGTGGTTTGATAACCCTATATTTTTGTCGCATATAACCGGCTTGCAGTAGGTTTTGTTACCTGATCTGTTTAATGTTCCCTGCCGCCGGTCTTACAACGGGGTTTTTCGTCGGTCACAAGCCGTTCCACTACATCTTTGGGGATGTGTGTGTTAGTTCAGCTTGCCTAACCTGCGAGAAACTAAATTCCAAATAGAGGATGGCTTTGTGAACCCGCAGGAAGCTTGGAATATTGCCTTCAGCCAGCTTGAAATTCAGCTTGACCGTGCCAGTTTCGAAACATGGCTGCGCGGCGCTGTTTTTTTGGGCTGCACTGAAGATGGAACTTACCGCGTAGGGGTCGCCAATACCTACGCCCGCGACATGCTCCAGCATCGCCTTTACCGCGAAATTCGCCGCGTGTTAGGCGATGTGCTCGGTGAGCGTGCCGTTGAATTGTGCTTTGAAGTCAGCAAGGTTGAGTCGATTGCGGCCACTGATGATGAACTGCCGCTGTTCCGCTTGCTAAACCGTCAACCAGAACTGCCGCCTGCCGCAGTCAGTGCGCCGCTCTACCAGCAGGTCAGCCGACCGCAGCGGCCAGATCTACCGGAAAGCGAACTCAACCCGCGCTATACATTTGACCGCTTCGTGAATAACCAATCCAACCGCATGACCTATGAAGCAGCGTTGGCTGTGGCTGAACATCCTGCCTCTCAATACAACCCGTTCTTCGTCTACGGGGGTGTTGGGCTGGGTAAAACTCACCTGCTTCAATCCATCGCCCATGTGTGCCGCTCACGGAATATGCGCGTCATCTATATTCCGTCAGAAGTGTTTACCAATGATCTGGTGGATGCGATCCGCCAGCGAACCACAGCGATGTTCCGCGAGAAATACCGTTCGGCGGATGTGCTGCTAGTCGATGATATTCAATTCATCGCCGGTAAAGAAAGCACACAGGAAGAATTCTTCCATACGTTTAATGCGCTTTACACTTACAACAAGCAGGTCATTCTCGCTTCTGACCGTCCGCCCTCAGATTTGCATACGCTGGAAGACCGGCTGCGGTCCCGCTTCGGTGGCGGCTTGGTGATGGATTTGCAACCGCCCGAATTTGAAACCCGCGTGGCTATTCTGCGCATGTGGGCGCAGGAACGCAGTGTCGAACTGCCGCTGAATGCCGCCGAGATGATCGCCAACAAAGCGCGTATGAATATCCGCGAGATGGAAGGCGTGTTCAACCAGCTTGTCGCCACCACCCACCTCGCGCGTCGTCCGGTCACGGTCGATATGGCGGAGAACGCCCTCGCCGGTTACCGCCGCCCCCGCAACCATCAGTTGACGATGGCACGGGTTCTCTCGGTCACGGCGGAATACTATCGTTTCGCGGTGGCTGATCTGGTCGGGCCGCGCCGCACCTCGCGGCTCAATCAAGCACGGCAGGTCGCGATGTACCTCGCCCGTGAAGTGACGATGGCCTCACTACCGCAAATTGGTGATGCCTTCGGTGGGCGCACCCACAGTACCGTACTGCACTCCTGCAACAAAGTGACGCAGGAACTCATAGGCAATGACATGCTGCGCGAAGATGTGGCCGCTATCCAAGCAGCGCTTCTCGGCCAAGACTAAATTCATCGACAAGCTAATCTTTTTGAAGAGGCACACCGCCGTGTGCCTTTTTATTTCTCTGCTCTCCAACACCCTTCGCAAGCACACTGTTCCGTTTGAAAAACCAAATAATTCAAACCGCGCCTTCACAAATAGGGTCAAAAATAGCCTTATTTTGCCTGTTCCGCCTGTTTAACAGGCACTTTTTATCTTGATCCTCCACTGTCTACTTGGCTAATAATTTCCTCCTACAAACCATCAACGATTCGTCGCTCTGTAACCTCCGCTTAATCCATGCGTATATAATAATGAGCATAGATCGGCTGCGATGCTGGTGTTTGTTGCCAACTCCGCAACTCGCTATAGATAACAGGGTTATAACTGCTGATGAACATATTTAGACGCAAACCCAAACAACCTGACCTGACGCGCTTAGAAGACCCCGAACTTGTACTGCTGGCAAAAGACGACCAACAGGCATTCGGTGTCCTCTATGAACGTTATGTCGAGAAAATTTACAAGTACATCTACTACCGCACCGGCAACCATCAGGACGCGGAAGACCTCACAGCCGCTGTTTTCCACCGTGCCATGGCGCACATCGAAAATTATACCGAGCGCGGCGTGCCCTTTCAGGCATGGCTCTACCGCATCGCCCATAATCTCGTCGCCAACTGGCATCGTGATCGTGGTCGGCGCAAAATTATCCCGCTGGAAGAATTCATCGGCCCCGACTTGCACTTCGACTCGCCGGACACGGTAGCCGAGGACAAAGAGGAACGCAAAGCCCTTCTTACAGCGATTGCACGGCTGCCGGAAGAACGGCAGCAGTTGTTGTACCTGAAGTTTGTCTCTAACCTCTCGAATGCCGAGGTTGGCGAAATCCTAGATCGTACTGAAGGGGCAATTAAGTCCCTCTACCACCGCACCCTGCTCACCCTGCGGGATGATATCGAGATGCAGCATACACGGGTTGGCGCACCCGGACGCGCACCTGTTTCTGAAACTAAACGCACAGAAGGCAATTGAACCGATGACGAACCATAACGAACTCGAAAATTTGCTCTCCGCAGTCACCGATGCGCTTCTGGCAGATGACCGCGCCAACCTCGACCATATTGTCAACCGCTATGCCGTGCCGCGTAGTGAAGTTGAAGGGCTGGTCGGTATCGTCCGCAAGCTGCACCTGACATTGGTCGGGGCACAGCCATCACGCCGGTTTGTCAACCGTCTGCGCAATGACCTTGTAGGCGCACGGGGCGGTAATATCGTCAACCGTGTACGCTACCTGCCACCGCGTGTGCAGATCGCAGCCGGTATCGCGCTGGTGGCCGGTTTCCTGCTGCTCAACCGCCGACGCTTGATCGACGACGCACACCACGAGTCGCAAGAACGCCCCGTACTTCAACAGCAGTAACCCCAACCTTGATTAATACGGGGGCGCAAGGCTTGCGCCCCGATATACCCTCACACATCACCTCTTCAAACGCTCATGTGCAGACTATAGGCTCTACAGGTACAATACGGGGCTATACTATTAGACGACTGCCTAAAAACTGACGTTTGTAAAGATTTTTGATTGTTCATTAGGAGCATATGTAAATGATGATGCCGCGTGCCGAAATTAAGGGTTGGGGAAAATACGTCCCAAGCAAGGTTCTCACCAACGACGATCTCTCGAAAATGGTGGATACCAGCGACGAATGGATTACCGCCCGAACAGGCATCAAAGAGCGCCGTATCCGTACCGAAAACGACACCACAACCAGCATGGCTTGTGCGGCGGCGAATGATGCGCTGGCGGTTGCGGGACTGACGGCGGCTGACCTTGACCTGATCGTGGTCGCGAACTCGTCACCGGATTACCTGCTGCCAGCTCCGGCGAACCTGATTCAGCACGCACTGGGTACCAAATGCCCTGCGCTGACGGTTGCGGCAGGCTGTTCAGGGTTTGTGTATGCACTGGTGACAGCCAGCCAGTTCATCCAAACCGGCGCGTATAAGAACGTCGTGGTGATTGGTGTCGAACTCATCTCCTATGCACTCGATTATACGGACCGTTCGACCTGCATCCTGTTCGGGGATGCGGCTGCGGCGGTTATCCTTCAACCCAGCTACACCGACGCAGGGGTGATGACCTTCGAACTCGGCTCGGACGGTGAACATGCCCAACACTTGATGGTTCCGGGTGGGGGAACGCGTAAGCCGTTATCACAGGAAGTGATTGACAACCGCGAGATGTACATCCGCATGAACGGGCAAGAAGTGTTCAAATTCGCGACCCGCAAGCTAATTTCGTGTCTGGGCAATATCACGGCCAACGCGGGGATGTCTCCGGCTGACCTCGACCTGATTATTCCGCATCAGGCAAACCTGCGCATCATCGAATACGCAGCGGATAAGCTGCAACTGCCGATGGATAAGTTCTTCATCAACCTGCATAAGTACGGCAACACCTCGACGGCTTCGATCCCGCTGGCGCTGGTGGAGGCGATTGAAGAAGGCAAGCTGAAACCCGGTGACGTGACGGGTATGGTAGCTTTCGGCAGCGGCCTTTCATGGGCGGGCGTGGTGATTAAGATGGGTGAAGCGCTAGCGAAAGCCCAACAGCAAGCCGACCTCGAAGGCGCGTTGGCCTAGTTCAGTTCTCTCAAAAGTCTAAAATGTGGTAAATATCGAAAAAGTTGCAATTGTTGCAACCGATTATTTACCACATTTGCCACGATTGAGGGAGTAAATGCGAAATGCTGCAAAAGCGAAACCTCATTTTGTGCATATTCGGCGGCTGGCCCGGCTGGAAATGCAGCGACAATTTGTAAGGGTTGTGCCGCCGCTGTCGTTGCTGCAAAAGTCCCTAGTGTCGGCGTTGTCAGTATGGTTTTATGTCGGCGAAGTCGTCATCGCCATAACCCCATTTTTCCGCCATGAGCGCCATACCACGCGGCGAGTAAGTAACGATTGTGATTTGGTGGCGCGGACGCAGCACGCTACGTCCCTACATTGTGAATCTATGATTTATCGAAAAATTATCGCATCGTGTAATCAATACCAACACCAATACCATCATAGCACAAAATTTCTGATTTGATGGTTCGAATTTTCAAACCTTCGCTAGGTTGGTGTGGCAGAGGGTGTGTAGGTGATGACAGTAGCGGTTAGTAGGGATGATGTTTGGGTGGCAGCGATGTAGGCCGCGTCGGTCGCCACCTGTGCCGTTTGGGTGGCGAGGTTCGAGGTGGGCGTGGCGGTTGGCGGGAAGGGTGTCGCGGTGGCGGTGGGGGAGGGATATACGCCTAAACAACCGCAAAGAGCCGTTCCAGTTTGTTCGACGCTCTGCCGTGTCAAGGTGAATGCTGCTTCATCTGTTAGTGCATTTGGAGTCAACGTCGGAGTCGATGTAGTAAAAGGTTGCGTCGAAGGCGGCGTATTCGTATTCGCCTCATCACCGCTACATAATGGCATCACACTATAATAGATCCTCTGACGGCAGTCGAGCGTACCAACCGCCCGATTTGCCAATGTCCATTGGATGAGTTCGTCGGCACTGTCGATACGCAATAAAACTAAATCACGGCCAAGTACCATCCCATCGTAAAGAATATCCGAATCGATTGTTAATATTGAATGACCATCTGGACTGAAGATCGCTGGATGTGCATAAGCAGTGTATCGCCACAGCGGTTTTGCGGTCGCTACATCGAAAATAGTGAGGTTACCTCCAAAGTCAGTCACTACGATTTGATGACCATCAGGGCTAAATAGAAGTGCTGACAGGTTATAGATCTCACTCGTAAAAAGCGGCACAGCAAATTGATCGCGTTCGATACGTTGTACTATTTTTCCAGTAATCAAGTCGACGAAAACTAAATCCCAGTTTTGATCTTGGTAGATTATTTTGCGCCCATCAGGACTAATGACAGCAATTTGAGTTTCAGGCCACTCGCGAATAATTATTTCCGAAGCAACATCCCACAAAACGATACTATATTTTGTATTGGCGCTTAAGATAAATCTTCCATCACGACTAAACTCCAAATCATACCAATTAATTTCAGATGAATCGTATATGTAACGATGCTTCTCCAAACCACTATATACATCCCACAGGACAAGATCATTATTGCCACCTGCCGAAAGTAGCGACTGCCCGTCAGGACTAAAAACAACCTCACTGGCAACCTCTTTTATCTGGCGAATAACCTTCCCCGTGCTTGTATCCCACAGCGTTATGAAACTGTTTTCGTCCGTTGACGCAACGTGCTTACTATCAGGGCTAAAAACGACATTTTTATTATTTGATGTGCGAGATGGTTTGACGAGTTGATGAAGTATTTCTCCCGAATGAGCATCCCATAAAATCAGTTCTTGATTGTCACTGACTGAAGCCATCTGCTTGCCATCTGGACTAAAGGCCATGCTCTGAACACGATCTGTTTGTCCTCTAAATCCGCGTATAACTTGTCCTTTATCAACATCCCACAAAACGAGATCACCGTTATCACTCAAGAACTGATGCATATCGGGACTGATGGTTAAAACTCCGACCTTCGCTTGATTGGCCTTAAGTTGATTACCAGTAACAAAATCCCACAAAATAATACTGCCATTTGATGTGGTGGTGAGAAAACGCTTACCATCTTCATCGAAAATGATATGATTTACTAATCCTGATGTTTCTTGCAAAAACGGCTCTTTTTTTACCTCGCCTGTAATAACATCTAGCAGTTGGAGTTGTCCACGATTACCAGAAGCAAGTATCGAACTTCCATCCGGCGTAAAAACGGCAAGGTAAATGGATTGTAACGTATGATTAATGCGCCTGATTTCTTTTAGAGTCTTGGCATCCCAAAGTACGAGGATATTATCTCCAACTTCAGATAGAATTTGGCTTCCATCTGGACTATATATTGAATGACCTATACGTGGATAAGTACCATTTCCGTCAAACCTTTGGATTTCTTCTCCGTCTTTTGCTGACCATTCGATAAGCCGGTTGGTTAAAAACCCTCGCGTCAAAATGCGTTGGCTGTCGGGGCTAAAAACAGGATCATAAAAATCCCCCATTGCTGTTTCTTCGGTTAATTTCCAGATTTGTTTTCCAGTATTGACATCCCACAAGATAAGCTGCCGACCAGCGCCAACATAATCGCAACGCGAACAGCTTTCAATACTATTTGACAAAATCTTGGCACCGTCAGGACTAAATGACACGCTTCTGATCGTCCACTTATGATCCTCAAAACGCCGTATTACTTGTCCGGTCACAGAGTCAAACAAATAAAGACTTCGCTCATATTCGTTAGCGGCAACGATTAGCTTTCCATCCGGGCTATAGTCAGCTTTCCAATCAACATTAAACTGAGGTGGATCTAGAGGATTTCTGGCAAGGATTATTCTTGGACCGGGTGCATAAGCAAGATCCTCAAGTGCCTGCCCCGCTTGTGCTGGCGGGTTCGGGATGCGATTGGCTTCGAGTGCGAGGGCTAACGCGGCAGCACGATCACCATCGTTATCCAGCAGCCGCGCACTCGCCGCCCAATAGAGGCTCATAGCTTCATAGGCGCGGCGTTGGGCAGATTCGAAGTTCTCCGGTGTTTCTGTGGCTGAATCTTCGGCGCGGGAGGGCGAGGCGAAAGATAGGCTGGCGATAACGGCTAACAGCAGGAGCGCGGTAAGCAGTAAGAGGCGCGGGTGACGAACAAAGTTTTTAGACATCGCCCTATTTTCGTTTAATGAATAATCATTAACCGTATTGTATGAAGAAGCGCACAACCCTACAAGCTGTCATAGGCTATGCGGAGGCCAGCAGTCGCCCGTTAGTAATTCGGGTCGAGCCAGTCACGCAAGCCTTCGCTGAGCAGATTACAAGCGAGGATGACGAACAGGATGGCGAGGCCGGGGAAGGTCGCCAGCCACCAGTTATAGAACTTGGTGCGGCCAAGCGAAATCATCGCGCCCCATTCCGGTGCGGGCGGCGTTACCCCCAATCCAAGGAAACTGAGCGCCGACACGAGCAGGATGATGCCGCCGACATCCAGCGCGGCTTTGATGATGAGGGGTGTCCATGCGTTCGGCAGGATGTAGCGCAGGAGGATGGCTGGTTCGCGCATCCCCAGCGAACGGGCAGCGACCACATATTCGTTGGAACGGATGACGATCACCTGCGAGCGCATGAGGCGGGCGTATTCCGGCCACAACACGATACAGGCAGCAATGATGGCATTGGTCAGGCTGGGGCCGAGGAAGGCGGAAATCGCTAGCGCCAGCACCACCGAGGGGAAGGCCAGCGTCACATCAGCGATGCGCATAATCGTTTCGTCGAGGAAGCCGCCGATGAAACCAGCGACCGCGCCCAACAGCGAACCGATGATGAGCGACACAATGACCACGAAGAAGGATGCGGGTAGCGAGATACGTGCGCCGTACACCACGCGGCTGAAGATGTCGCGCCCCAGCTCGTCGGTGCCGAAGGCGTGGACGGCGGAAGGCGGCTTCATGCGCTGCGTCAGGTCTTGCGCCAGCGGGTCGAAGGGGGCGATCTGGTTAGCGAACAGGATCACCAAGCCGAAAAACACCAGCACAACCACGCCGACCCAGAACGACGGATACTTGCGCATGTGGCGCAGCAGGTTTTCGGCACGGGTACGCCGCACCTGCGCGTTGGTAGGCTGCATCGAGGCGACGGAAGCGGTCATTTCACTCATGGCGCACACGCGGGTCTAAAACCCCGTATAAAATATCGACAACCAGATTGGTCAGCACATAGATGGCGGCGATCAGCAGCGTGCCGCCCTGAATCGCGGGATAGTCGAGGTTGACAGCGGCTTTGACGAGGTACTGCCCTAACCCCGGCCAGTCGAACACCGTTTCGGTCATGACCGCGCCACTGAGCAAACCGGCGAAGGCCAAGCCGAGGATGGTCACGAGTGGGATAAGCACATTCCGGAGGGCGTGGCGAATAATCACGTTACGTTCACTCAAGCCCTTGCCGCGTGCCGTGCGGACGTAATCCCGCCGCATTTCCTCGATGATGGCTGCGCGGGTGACGCGCACCACCAGCGCCAGCGTAAAACCGCCGAGGATGAGCGTAGGCAGCACCAGATGATGCAGTGCGTTGGCGAAGGCCGTCCAATTGCCTGTCAGCACCGAGTCCACTGTAAACAGGCCGGTGAGTCGGGTAGGGTCGGTCATGCGCGGGTCAAGCCTGCCGGGGCCGGGGGCGATGCCGAGGTTGAAGTAAAAGATGGTGAGGAAGATCAGCCCCGTCCAGAAAGGCGGCAGCGAAGCGTTCAGCAGCGACACCAACCACACACCACGGTCAAGGAGGCTGCGGTACTTTACGCCGGCAAGGATACCCAGCGGCACTCCCAGCAGCACGGCGAATAACAGTGAGCTAATGGCGAGTTCGACAGTCGCGGGTAGGAAGGTCATCAAATCCATCGTCACGGGGCGTTTGGTCAGGAATGAGTTGCCGAAGTCGCCGCGAGCCATATTGACGACGTAAGTGGCATACTGTTCCCACACGGGACGGTCTAAGCCCCACTTGGCCTTGGCCGCCTCGACAATATCCGGCTTATCCAGCGCCCGTTCACCGACGATCATCACCAGCGGGTCAACCTGCACCAGATTGTAGATGAGGAACAACACCAACGAGATGCCAAGCATCATCGGGATGGTGAGGATTAAGCGTTGAAGGATATAGCGACCGAGCATGGATGACCTTCAAATCAAAGAGGGGTGTTAACACACCCCTCTGGCGTTCAAATATCGCTTATGACTTGCTGATTTCGTAGAAGTCCATGAAGTATACCGGATGGAATACCAAGCCTTCGACGTTCGAACGGGTTGCGTACAACTGCTGCGGTTGGAACAGCGGCACGAACACGGCATCGGCAAGGTGCGCGGCCTGATACTGTGCGTACAGGTCGGCGCGGACGGCTGCATCGGTTTCGTTACCACCACGGGTCGCTAGATCGGCAATGGTGGGCGAGTCCAATTGGATACGGGCGGCGGGGCCACTGTCCGGGAATGAGAAGTAGTCCGACCACATGGTCGCGTCCAAGTAGTCGGGTGTCCATGTCGCGAACAGGAACGGCAGTTCCTTGGCGCGGTAAGCGGTCAAGAAATCACTGTTCGGCTGCTGGTTGATGGTGGCGGTAATGCCCACTTCAGCGAGGTCAGCCTGAATTTTGGCAGCCAAGGTTTCGTTGGCGACACCGCCGGAAGTGCTGGTTGAGGAGTAGAGTGTCACCTCGAAGCCATCAGGATAACCGGCTTCCGCCAGCAGCGCCTTAGCAGCATCGACATTGCGTTCATAACGTTTGGTCGGGTCAGAACCGACGATACCAATCGGGAGCATGGCGGCGGGACGGTCAGCATAACCGAGCAGCAAACCGTTAATAATTCCGTCGTAGTCAATCGACTGGGCAATCGCCTGACGCACGGTTGCGTCCTTCAGCGGCAGGTCAAAACCGGCAGCGGGCGACATGGCGAGATAAGTCAGGTTCAAGGTTTGGCCGGTCACCAGCTTGAGGTCAGCATTCGCGCTGATTTGCTCGACCAAATCCTTATCTACATTTTCATAGACATCCACATCGCCGCGTTCCAGCAGTTGCAGCTTGCTGGTGGCATCGGTGCTGTGGTTGAACTTCACGCCCGAAAGCTGGGCTGCGCCACGCCAGTAGTTATCGTTGCCTACCAGTGTCACTTCGCTCAAAGGCGACCAACTGGTAAGCACGAACGGGCCGGAACCCGCCGAGTTTTGGCTCAGCCAGTCGTTGGCGGTGTCGGTGGTGTCGGCATCAGCGGCATCAGTCGCGCCGTTCGCTTTTGCCAGTACGCTGTCCAAAATGCTCAACGCGGGGGCGGTGATAATGGTGGCAAACGCCGGAGTCTTGACCGAAAGTGTAATGACCACGGTCAGGTCATCCGGTGCTTCGATGCTGGCAACTTGGTCAACATAAAATGCGGGATTGCCCTTGATGTTCTTAAGGCGGTTGAATGAGAAAACCACATCCGCCGAGGTTAACGGGTTGCCAGAAGCGAACGCTACGCCTTCGTGCAGTTTGAAAGTGTATACCAAGCCATCGTCCGAAA
>JAPUDW010000347.1:34660-46639 GCA_027492915.1 Bacteroidota bacterium
CGCCAAACCGGGGACAATTGTGTTCAGGTCATCCGAGTGGATTTCGAGCAGCGTGTCGTAGGTCGCATGGTTCAACATCAAGTTCGTGGTTTCATAAGCGCGTGCAGGATCAAGCGTAATGATGTCATCCAAACTGGTGGCGACGATCAACGTGTTATCCTGTGCCAGCACCCCACCTGCGCCCAGCATCATCACGCCGAGCAATAGTATGGTCAACAAAAGTAAACGACGTTTCATGAGCAATCCCCTTGTAGTTACAAAATGGGTAGGCAAGATAATGTAAGTCAAATGCGGATAGCTGTCAAATAATGCGGTTTGTAGGGGCATACGGCCGTATGCCCCCAACATGAAACGATTACGCGAACTCGACGGTTGCCATCGAGTGTGCAGGCAGTTCGATGCGCCATTGGTTGCTGCCGTCGGCGGTCACAGTCAGGTCGGCGAGCTGCACCTGATTGGGCTGCGCGATGGAGTTTTGGAGGCGTGGGCTGTCCGCACCCAAAACCTGTGCCTTCACCATTCTCGAAACACCGGATGTTACCAGTGTCACCGAAGCGGGTTGGTCGAAGTGGCGGTTGATGAGGGTGACAGCGGTGCCGTTCGCGCTGGTGGAAGCGGTGGCGGTAACCGCGTGGGTCGAACCTTCCGACTTGCCGCCGGGGATGGTCGCGCCATTGGTAATATCGACGGGCAGCGCCGTAGCACCAATATGCGGGGTATGCAGTTGCAGCGCATAATACGTCGGGGTGATCCACATCGCTTCGCCCTGTGTCATAACCGGCGCGTGCAGCACATTCACGATCTGCGCGAGGTTGGCGAGAGTTAGCACGTTACATTGGCGGTGGAACACCTCCAAAGCGATGCCGATTGCCAGCGCATCGCGCATGGTGTTGGCCTGTTCGTAGGACAGCGGCACGCGCATAAGCTCGTTATTCGGCCCCCACGGACGCGCCTCTGGATGCCACACGCCCCACTCGTCGAGCGCGATACCCACGAACTTCGCATCTTTGGGCGCATATTCACGCAGGTAAGCGGTGGTTTGTTCGATGAACAGTTCGGTATCCTGCGCTTCACCAAGCAATGTGTAATATTGTTCTTCGCTGAAATCGACTTCCGGGCCGCCAAGCAGCCAATAACGATGAATCGAGAAGTGATCCATTAAACCGAAGTGGTTACGGTTGGTGCGGATAACCGCTTCGTTCCACTCATCATTATGACCGCAGATGACCAACTCGGCTTTGGGGTCAACATGGCGCAGCATGGTCGCATAACGGCGGTACTCATTGGCATACGACTCGGCGTCATAACTGCCACCACAGCCCCAATTTTCGTTGCCCACACCCCACAGCTTCACGCCGTAAGCCTCCGGCGAGCCGTTGGCGGCACGTTCACGGGTCAAGTTGGTATCAATCGTGAGGTTGCAGTATTCGACCCAATCGCACATTTCTTGCACCGAGCCGCTGCCCATGTTCCCTGCGAGGTAGGGTTCTGCGCCGATCAAACGGCAGAGTTCGAGGAATTCATGCGTGCCGATAGCGTTATCATCCTCGACTTGCAAGCCGCACGACATACCGAGGCGCTGCGGGCGCTTATCCGCCGGGCCGATGCCATCACGCCAGTGGTAATGGTCGGCATAGCAGCCACCCGGCCAGCGCAGCAGCGGCACCGGCATCGCCTTGAGCGCGTTGACCACATCCGTGCGCCAACCGCCGATATTCGGAATATCCTTGTTATGAAGCCCCACCCACAAACCGTCATAACAACAGCGTTCAAGGTGTTCGGCAAAGTGCCCGTAAAGGCGCGGTGAGATCGTACCGATGGGCGTATCGGTACGCAGAGTAAGTGTCGTATTGATCATGATGCGTTTAATAATCTCCAAAATCATCCAAAATAGAACTGAACATGGAGATTTTTAACGCAGTCGGAGGTAAAAAGCTACTTACTTATCGACGATTTTATGCTCAACCGCCAATGCAACGGCCTGTGTACGGCTGGTTGTACCCATCTTCGAAAAAATATTGCTCAGATGATTTTTGACTGTCGAATTGCTAATCATCAGGCGTTCGGCGATCTCGCGGTTATTCAAGCCTTCGACCAGCCATGCCAGCACTTCGCGTTCACGGTCACTCAAATCGTGGCCGATTTCCGGTGGGCGGCGGGTTGCGCTGATGAGCGCCTGTGTCGCTTCCGGCGCGAGTGTCGGCTTGCCATCATGTGCTTTACGCACAGCCGCTGCCAGTTCATCCACCGAAACATTCTTCATCAGGTAACTGATCGCACCCGCTTTGAGCGCACTTTGGATCGTCCCATCGTCGCTAAAACTGGTCAGGGCGATCACCTGCGTATCCGGCAAGCTGTCACGGATAATCTGGGTGGCCTGTACACCATCCATCCCCGGCATAATCATGTCCATTAACACAATATCCGGCTTATATTTTTGCGCCAACAGCACACCGGCTTGCCCATCACCCGCGTCACCGACCACTTCGAAATCATCGAAGTTTTCGAGCAGGACGATCAAGCCCTTTCGAACCATATGATGATCATCCACCACCAGAACACGAATCTTATTCGATGCGTTCATTTCAGTTTGCCTTAATGATTGTTTTCCGACCATGTTACTTGAATACGTGTACCTTCACCCGCCGCACTTTCGATGTTCAGGTGTGCGCCGATGGAATCCGCACGTTCACGCATAATATTCATACCCAAACTCGTGGGCTTGTTCGTCTCCATATCGAAGCCGCGACCGTTATCACTGATCGTCAGGACAATTTGTTGATCAGTCCGCGTTAGTTGGATCAACACCTGTTCGGCCTGTGAGTGCTTAATAATGTTATTGAGGGCTTCTTGGACGATACGGTAGATGCCAATCTGTACATCGGGGTGAAGCGTCGGAATATCATCCAACGCCGTCACAATTTCGATGGCAGTGCGTGTTTTCAGGGTATTGGCAAGCTGTTGGATGAGTGTTTGCAAACCGACCTGTATCAGCGAAGCCGGACGTAGTTCGAGCAGCAGCAGGCGCATTTCAGAAAGGGCGCTGCTGGTAAGCTGCTGAAGTTGAACCATCAAGTCATGCGCCTTCGTGGGGTTTATGTCCCACACACGCAGGGCGGATTCGGACATGACGGTACTGCTGAATAATGTCTGGCTGACCGAGTCGTGCAGCTCACGGGCGAGGCGCTGGCGTTCTTCCGCTGCCGCCAACTTCTGCGCTTTCTCGCGTTCGCTGGCCTCGATCATCTTGCGCTGGGTAATATCTGAATAATGTTCGATACGTCCACCCGCATAAATACCGGCGCGGATGGGCTGGCTCCAATGTTCCAACCAGCGTTCCTGCCGATCCTCTTCCGGCGTCACCTGACATTCCAAACGGCGGTCAAAGGCATTATCGCGGTATTCGGAAAGTAAGCTGTGCGCGAAACCGTCAACATCCGTAAAAATGCACTTGAGCTTATCTTCGATCAAGATGCGTTTGTCGTGCCCCAGCAGTTCCTCGCGCGCGATGCCAAAGTAAATCTCAATCGCAAGGTTCACCCACACGACCTTGAAATCGCGGTCAAGGATCAAGACGCCCACCGTTGTGGTATCGAACACATCATTGATTAACGACCGGTATTCTTCCTGACTCTGGCGTAACGCGGCTTCGATATTATGCCGCTCGATGGCGTAGCGAATAGTGCGCGTCAGCAAGCGTGAATGGCTGTCGCCTTTCAGCAAGTAATCCTGCGCCCCCATCTGCACCGCCTGCACACCCAACGTTTTGTCGTCAAAGCCTGTTAGCACCACAATCGGAATATCCGGCACGTTTGCCCGTACCGATTGGATGGTGTCGAGGCCGAAGCTGTCCGGCAGCGACAAATCCAGCAGCAGTACATCAAAGCGCTGGCTGTTGAGCACGTTGATACCTTCTTGGAGGTTATTGGCGACAACCAAACCGAACGACTCCTCGGCTGCTTCACGGAGTTGTTCCTGAATCAACCGGGCATCACCGGGGTTATCTTCAATCAGCAAGACAGCAATAGACTTATCGACCAAGAGACATCCTACATAGGTGGTAATTTAACAATACTAAACCAGAAATTCTCGATACTTTTCACCACGCTCATGAACTGGCTAAAGTCCACTGGCTTGGTGATATAGCAGTTGGCATGAAGATTGTAGGTGATAAAAATATCGGTTTCGTTTGCCGAGGTGGTCAGCACCACAACTGGAATCCGCTTCAAATTATCATCGTTTTTAATCTCTTGCAGCACTTGTCGCCCATCCATACGCGGCAAGTTCAAGTCCAACAAAATCAAGTCAGGTCGCGGCGCATTGACATAGTTGCCTTCGCGGCGTAAAAACGCAATCGCCTCGACTCCATCCGGCACGACATTCAGGTTGTTATAGAGTTTGCTATCTTTTAATGCTTCTTTCGTCAGCCGGACATCCCCCGGACTGTCCTCAACTAGCAAAATCTCTACCGCTTCAACATTCACGAAATATCCTCCGATTAACGGATTGGAATGGTAAACCAGAACGTGGTTCCTAAGCCCGGGCTGGACTCTGCCCAAATCCGACCGCCATGATGTTCTACTACTTTCTTACAAATCGCAAGCCCAATACCCGTTCCCGGATACTGCTCTTTACTATGCAAACGTTGGAAGATGACGAAAATGCGTTCGAGATACTGCGGCTCCATGCCGATCCCATTATCACGCACGCATACCTTCCACTCATTCCCGACACGTTCGCCCTTTATGCTAATCTGCGGCGGCTCGGCACCATGAAATTTAATAGCGTTACTGAGTAAATTTTGAAACAGTTGGACGAACTGAGCTTCATCACCGTTAATGGTAGGCAAGTTCTCAATAGCGATTTGTGCGTTCTCATCACTAATCGATATCTGCAAATTGGTAACGGCTTGATCCAGCGCCGATTTCATATCGAAGCGCTTGAAGTTCTGTTCGCCGGTTTTTACCCGCGAATAGGCCAGCAGGTCGTTGATGAGCGCCTTCATGCGGGTTGCCCCATCCACCGCGTAGGCAATAAACTCGCTGGCGTCTTGGTCAAGCTGGTTCTTGTAACGGCGTTCCAGCAGTTGCAGGTAGCTGGTAATCATCCGCAGCGGTTCTTGCAAGTCGTGCGAGGCCACATACGCGAACTGCTCAAGCTGCTCGTTCGACCGTTTGAGGTCAAGCGCCGACTGTCGAAGCGCTGTCTCATCCGCCCTGCGCTGGCTAATGTCCATCAACAAGCCGCAGGTTCCGGTCACATTCCCCTGATCATCCCGCAGTACCGTGTAATACGCTTCCATCGGCAGGACGCGCCCATCCTTCGTCATACACCGGAATTGGAGGGTGGACGACAACTCACCGCTTTCATAAAACGCGCGCGCCTGTTCGCGGCTGCTTTCCACATCATCAGGGTGAACAATGCGCTGTCCAAAATCAGGGTTCGCTAACCATTCTTCGCGCGTATAGCCGAGGATTTTCTCAACCGAATTGTTCACGAAATCCATCCGCTGCGTGCCTTGAGCCGGTTGAATACCTGCCTCCCACACAATACCGGGGATATTCGCCAAAATCGTTTCCAACCGCTTTTGCTGGGCAGCCAGTAAGTAGGTGAGTTGGTTACGGTCACGCTCGGCCTTCAAACGCTCGCTAATATCGCGGAAGGTAATCAGCCCACCCACCGTCGAGCCAAACTGATCTTTAATCGCTACCGTGTTGTATTCAATCGAAATATGAGATCCCGATTTGTTCAACAACTGCACCGACTCGCCTATCGTGCTGTCATTTGCACCGTCACCGCGCAGCACACTGCGAATGGGGTTATCGATTATCCCCCCCAGTATTTCCGGCGCGAGAGCCACAATATCCTCAAACGGTTGGCCCAAGCCTTCGCTTTGTGCCCAGCCAGTTAACCGCTCAGCCGAGGGATTCATCAGATCGATTCGCCCTTCGGTGTCGGTCGAAACCACAGCACTCTTAATGCTCGACAAGATGATTTGCAGCCGGTCGTGCGCCATGCTGACCTTGCGTTCCGAAGCCTTTTCTTCCGTAATATCGCTGAAGATGTTGATTGCCATCTGCACCTTCCCCGTATGGTCAAAGACCGGGGTGGAGCGCAGGTTAATCCAGCGATCAGGTGAACCGTCCTCATATGTCCAGCGCATAATCATCTGGCTGGCGATACCCTCGGCAAAGGCTTTGGTTGACGGCAGTTGGGACTGAGGGACAACATCGCCATTCGCGTTATAAAAACCCAACTTTGCCCGCGTTTGGGTCAAGGGGGTTTTCACCACATCCGCAACCGACTTATGCCCGATAATTTCACTGGCCGCCTGATTAGCGAAGATCGGCTGTCCCTGTGGGGTTTGGGCAATCACGCCATCCGTAATCCCCTCCAACACCACTTCCAATTGATCGCGCGATTGGCGCAGCGCCCGTTCCGTCCGTAAGCGGCTTTCTTCGATGATGCAGATGAAAATTGAAAGCAGCGCAAATGCCAACATAATCGGAACTTCACCCCAATTCCGAAACAGCATAAATCGCGGCTCAAGGATGAAAAAATCGATCATAAAAAGCGAGAGTACCATCGCCGTCAGGCCGGGCTTAAGCCCACCGTACCATGCGGTAATCAAAACTGCGCTGATGAAGAAGATCAACGGAATGTTTTGAACAATCTCATAAAACAGCAGCGATGACAACGTCGCCAAGATGGGTGTCATAATGGCGACCGCGTAAGGGGCAAAGCGCATCGATGTGGCGGATGGCGAATAAGTCATACTATCTCATATACTTCCCGGCTATATGGAACGCGGCGATAACCGTTGAATCTTTAACGACACCGCTGCTAATCAGTGTGTCGATCATATCGAACTTCACGAATTTACTGACGACCGGAGTGCGTTCGTCTCCGTCACGTTTATGGGGCGTCAGGTCTTGCGCCAAACACACCCAGCAGCGCCAATGTGCATATTTTAACGAGGGATGAAGCAAGCCCACCACTTCCAATTGACCGGCCTTGTAACCAATTTCCTCTTCCAGCTCACGTCCTGCGGCGGCGAGTGCATTTTCACCGGCTTCAATCCCGCCAGTTGGCAGCACCAGCATCGTATCACCATACGCAATCGATTGTTCTTCGATCATCACAACTTCACCCCCCATGATCGGGATCATGATGACCGCATCCTCCATCTTGATAAAAGCTTCGTCTTGATCGTTGGCTAACAAATCCATCCACGGATGATGATACAGAACTTTGCTCACGTTAACCTCGTTTGATGAAGATCTTGACTTCACTCTCGGCCAGCGTATCTTTGAGTATACCGTTAATAATCATGGTGTCGTAGTCGTACACCATCTCGTGCCACAAGCCATCCTCTAACCCCGCGTCGGCGGCTTCGATCTCACCAGCGTAAGTCGGCGTTAGGTTTGCCAGTACCACCACCACATCACCGGCATCGTTCCAGCGCTTAAAGCCGATAATGCCGCGCCCCGGCAGGTTCACAATCGGTTGGAAGTTATCGCTGTACAGGGCGGGGTTTTCCTTGCGCAGCTTAATCAGGTGGGCGTAATGCTGGAACAAACCCTTATTGCGGTCGTTCTCCAGCAGTCCCCATTGTAGCGGCTGTGGTTCGAGGGTCTTGGGCGTGGGCTGGCCGAACTCCTCGCCCATCCACAACATCGGCACCCCCGGCGCAGTCAGCAGCAGCGACGCGCCTAACTTCGCCCGTTTGAAAGCCGCATCATCAAACGTGTTGGCAGCCGCACCCAGCAGATACATCATGCGTTCTTCGTCGTGGTTGGTCAGGTAGCGCACCGTGTTATAGCCCGAAACAAATCCGTCCTTCCGGCTGTCCAGCAAGCGCAGCACTTCTTCCGTGTTGAACGGGTCGCGCCCATGATGGTTAATGCCCAGCGCTGTCGCCGACATCTGCCGGAAGAAATTATCGTGCCATGCCGCATCCACCGGCCCATCCGGTGTCGCGATGGTCGCATCTTGCGGCACATGCTCAGCGATGGTGTAAAACGGCTTAAAGTCCGCGCGGCTGTGCGCTTCCTTATTGAACCATTCCAGCAGGTCATAATATTTAATTGCCCGTGTGCAGTCAAAGCGAATGCCATCAATATGGAACTTCTCGACCCATAACCGCAGCGCATTAATCACATATTCGCGTGCCGGCCAGACATCGTTCTTCTCATCATGATATTCATAGTTGAACTTCGGCCCGAAGTTGAGCGAGGCTTCGTCAGGGTTGGTTTCGTAAAACCAATAGTTGTAGTCAATCTGCGTCAGCGGCGCTTCCGACTCCATATGGTTGTAAACCGCGTCATGGATGATACGGATGCCGCGTGCGTGCGCCTCATCCACAAGCTGCGCCAGTTCCTCCGGTGTGCCGTAGCTGTTTTCAACCGCGTAGATGCTGTGCAAGCTGTAACCCCAACTGTGGTGACCGGGGAATTCGTTCACAGGCATCAGTTCAATCGCCGTGATACCCAATTCCGCCAGATAATCGAGCTTTTCGATCACATTTTTAAACGTGCCGGGTTTGTCCTGCGTGTCGCCCATGCCACCGCGAAAGTCACCCACATGCATCTCGTAAATGATCAACTGCTGGTTCGGCGGCAGCGGTTTATCGTCATGCTGCCATTGGTAGCCGGTGATGACTCGACGCCCGTCTTTGACCCGCACCACCGAATTTTCATGGCTGTCCAACGTGTAATGCATCGCCTTCGGGTCAGATACAGTCACTTTTTGGTCGAGCATAAAAGGGCTTTTGGAGATAACCTCGAACTTATATTGATACTCGCCATCTGCCAGCGGGACTTCCACCCGCCATGTACCCTTGTCATCCTTTTGCATCGCTATCGGCTGCCACTTGTTCCACTCGCCGATTAAAGATACGGATTGGTTATTGGGGGCAAACAATTCAAAAGGAATGCCCGCTGCGGTATTCGTTGACTTACGCTTTGCCATTTGCTTTCATTCTTTCTAATTCAAATACCTTGACCACTTACGATAAATCGCATACTCAAAAGGTTTATTCAATCCACTAAGATTTGCCGGGGAGGATGATTTCAGGCTTAGGGGATACTGGTGGCACTGCCGTGCCAGGCGTTTTAATAACCGCCGCATCGCCGGGTGTCGCCGTAATTTGTACCTCAACCTTCGGCTCACTGTTAAGCAGGATGAGGCCATTTTCCATCGTAAAGGTGCTGATGCTTTCCTTGCGTGGCACGATCACAATCTCGCGCAGCAGCACGGCAATCGTTCCCATCACGGGTGTGGCGATAATCGCGCCCACGACCCCACCAAGCGTAAAGCCAATCAACACCGCCACAATCGTCAGCAGCGGATCAAGGCCGACACTGCGCGACATGGCGCGGGGCGTTAGATAATGCGTTTCGATCTGCTGCACCGCCACGAACGTCCCCAGTACCGCCACACCATGCAGCGGGGTACCGGTCAAAATCGCGAGGATGGTCGCCAAACCACCGCCCAAAAAGCCGCCAACAATCGGCAAAATGGTTGTGAAGCCAATCAGGAAGCCCAGCGTCGCCGCATTCGGAATACGAAGCACTGTCAGGATGATAAAGTTCGCTAAACCCACAAACAGCGCGACGAACGCAAGGCCGCGCACGTAACTGCCCATCATCCCTTCGATCTCATAAATGATAGACTGTACCTTATCCCGTGAGCGTAGGGTGAACAACTGTACAAGGAAGCTGATCGCGTGTTCATAAGAGGTAAGCCAGTACACACCCATCACGAACACCAGCACCAACTCGCCAAATGTCGAACCTGCCCCGCCGACCAGCGACGGAATCGCTGGCTGCACACTCTCGATGAATTCCGACACGCCCTGCCGGATGGCTGTCGGTTCCGCCAATTGCAGCGGATCACCTGTCACGCGCTGCACGTTGTCACTCAGCCACACTTGCAGTTCGATAATCCGGTTGGCTAAACGGTCTTCGCTTTGTAAGTTGGTCATCAAACTGTTGACAATCGGGGGGATAACAAGGGCGGTCAGTGTGAAGATACCCAGTACGATACTCCCATAAACCGTAATGATGGCGAGTCCTTCAGAAAAACGCCAGCGCATTAGCCGAAGAACCAGCGGGCGTACAGCAGACGCAATAATAATGGCGATGAGTACCACGACCAAAATACGCAGACTCATAAAAACCACATATGCGCCAACCAAGGTTAGCAGCACGATCAACGTACCCCTAAAAACATCTTTGCCCGACATATATTACCTTTTTCACCCATTGAGGGAGTTTACTGGGTACATCATATAGGGAAGCAGGCTGTTCAACATGAGTAGGGTAGCGCGAATCATATAGGCCACTTGTCCTATGTTACGTTCTACGACCGATACGTCTGTCGATTTTCCTAATATTTTTCGGCGCAATCTTCGCCGACGTAATCCCAATCACAAACCCGTCATTCGGCCTACCCATAAATAGACCGCGTAGGGGATAGCACCGGTAATAACCTCGTTTATAGTGAGTGTGTAGGGTCGAGGTAAGCGGAACACGACGAACAACTCTGGCATCCACGTTTTTCGTTGTGACGAGGGGCAACACTCATTTCGACATCTAAAGGCCCTACATGTTTTCTGAAAACGAAGCGCAATTAAGCGCAGCAAGCATAAGGAGAACAAATTATGGCTGATGAAATAAAAACAGGCGGTGCTTGGGATCGTGTGGCTGGCAAGTGGAAGCAGCTCACCGGTGATATTCGTTCCAAGTGGGGCGACCTAACCGACGACGACTTACTGCAAATCAACGGCGAACGCGAAAAACTCGCCGGCAAAATTCAGGAACGCTACGGCATCGCCAAAGACGAAGCCAACAAACAGATTGAAGACTGGTCTAACAAACTCAAGTTCTAATCTGGGTTAATATGCGCTCAAAAGAAGGGGTTACCAGCAAGGTAGCCCCTTTTTATTTGCCCCAAAAATGTCCATTTCAATACCTCCTAATACTATATAGCTCTTTAAGCCATCAAATATGAGTACAACGGCTCATATAGCCAACCATGCTGAAGTCTATCCTTATATATGGTTTTGTCTTATTAATAGTGTGGGAGATTATCATGACTGTTGATCGTATCGTACCCAATCCCGTTCGTCCGGTAGTGCCGGTAACAACTGAAGTCGCCGTGAGTACGCCGCTTGACCGCGTACGCTGGACATCAGTAATTGCTGGCTTCTTTACTGTTTTGGCGACTATCATTGTCCTGACCGTGCTGGGTATCGCCATTGGGCTGTCCACTGTAGATGCTAATAACCCGAATGGGTTGGCGCTGGGCGCAAGCATTTATAGCGTCATAATCGCCTTAGTTGCATTCTTGGCGGGTGGCTATATCGCTGCACGCACTGCCGCCGTATCCGGTTCCGGCAACGGCATCCTCAATGGTGCGATGGTCTGGATCATCACCATTCCGATTCTGGTGTTTGTAATCGGTAATGGCGTTGGTTCGCTGCTGGGTACCGCTATCGATTTGACCACCAAAGCTGCTACTGTGGGCGCACAGGTTGTGGGTCCTGCGGTGGGTGAAGTCGCCGGTCAGGTCGCCGCAAACCCGGCTGGTGCCGCGACGGCTGTTGCCGGTGTAGTCGCAGAGGCCACCGCTGAAGGAACCGCCGCTGTTGGCGCTGTACAGGAGCAAGCTGAATCCGCATTAGCGACCGTTCAAAGCCAGATTGATAGCGTAACACCGGCGCAGGTTGAACGCACCGCACAGGACGTCAGCAGCATCGCGTGGGTCACCTTGTTAGCACTCGGCTTGAGTGCCGCTGCCGCCATCGCTGGTGGGTATATGGGCGCACGTACATATCCCGTTACCACCACCCGCGTTCGCACCTAGTCACTTAGACATGATGCTCGTTTCAGACTCATACTCTGGAGTTCTCTCTCGCTCCCCCTCTCTAAGCTGTACTCAGCAAATTGGAGAGAGGGGATCGGGGGGTGAGGTTCT
>JAPUDW010000348.1 GCA_027492915.1 Bacteroidota bacterium
ACTGGGTGCTTTGGCTACCTTAATCTGTTGATTTGCGGACAACCCTTATAGTCCCTTTACGGGACGGCACACCTATCGCCCCATTTTCGCCAACTTTGCCAAACTCTAGCTGAGGATTAACCTTCTTGGCACACAAATTGCCATTTGAAATTGCCGACGCTTGTCGGCTGCCAACTTTGCCAACTGTCAACTCTGACATTGATATGCGAAGCTATCCTGTGGACGACAATTGCGACATAAACCCGTTTTATGGCGCCGCCGCCGCCATAAAACAAAACGAGCGCTTACACGCCCGTTTACATCGTTCTTGGCTAATTGCTAAAAGCTAACCGCTAACTGCCAACCCCTACCGCCGTTCGAAGTGGAAGATGTGCGACTGGTAGGGCTGTAGATCGACATAGAGGCCGGGGTTGGTCATCGCCGCGCCAGAACGTTCGTAGGTGCTTGGGCCGTCGAGGGTATCGGTCAGCAGCCAATTGCTGCCAGCAATTTCCGGCCAGAAGTTCAGCGGGATATTGCTGGTGGAACGGTGGTCGCTCATGTTCGCCACCACCACGCACATATCGGTCTCGGAGCGCCAGCCATAAGCGATCAGGTTTTGGTGCGTGCCATCCGGCTTGCCAGCGGTGGGGTGAAACAGCCACCACTCGCCTTCCTGATACAGCGGCTTGCGGGTTTCGGTCAGCAGCTTGAGGTAAAAGGCTTTGAGGTCGTTATGCAGCTTCTCGGTTGGTTGGCGTCCAATCTGCACCGGCAGCTTCACCCGCCGCCCGACGAACTGCCCTTCGTGCAGCAGGGTTGCACCGGGGAGAGTACAAATCAGCACGGCTGCGGGTAGGCTCCGCGAAATGCCCAGAGCGGCTGCGGCACGGGGTTCGTCATGGTTCTCGATAAAGCGAACCAACGTCCGCTGGAACTCAATCGGCGCGAGCAAATGGGCGCGGATTTCAGCCCAGTGTCCCTCGCGGATGCGGTCGTACAGGCGCTTGTCGTAACAGAAGTCGAAGCCTTGCCCGTGCAGTGTGGCTTCCAAATCCCAATAGACTTCGGCGATAAACTTGAACTCTGGATAGGACTTCTTGACCTGCGGGATAATGTCCATCCAGTACTCGGTCGCGGGTTTTTCGGGGGCATACGCGCCCCACGTCCGCGCGAATACTTCGTTGAGCATGAGCATTGCCATATCACAGCGTACCGCGTCACACTGGTTGGCGATGTCGAGCAAGGTGGTGAGCGTGGCGCGACGTAGAGCGGGGTTATAGGCGTTAAGCTGGGCAGTGTCGATCCAACCGGGGAAGTAAGGGTCGCGACCGTGGGCGACGACCATTTCTTTGCCCAGTGCGTCCTTGGTCAAAAAGAAGTCGCTGGAACGTTCGGTCAGGTCTTTAGGCTGCCCCTGCACCATATATTCGGGGTGCGTCTTAATCCATGCGTGGTCGGTGGCGACATGGTTGGGGATAAAATCCAGCACAAGCTTGATGCCACGGTCACGCAGACGCTTACGGAACAGCGCCAAGCCGACGCGCCCGCCGAAAAGCTCCTCCGCTTGATAGGCACCGACCGCGTAAGGCGAACCGGGTACATCGTCGGGCGTGACATCGGGCAGAGCGCCGCGGTACTCGTGAATGTAGTTGTGGGCGCTGGCACGGGCAGCCGCGCTCCGCTGCCAGATGCCCATCAACCAAACGGCATCACAGTTGTAGCTGGCGATTTCGTCCAGTACCTTGTCCGGCACATTTTCGAGCGTTAGGGGGCGTTTATAAGCACGGCTGAGGGTGTTCAGCCATACGTAAGTGTTGATCTGGTAAATGAAGGGTTTTTGAGGCCACGGAGTCACGGGTATAAACCTCCCGGTAGAATAAGTCAGCTTCACACGGTCAATCTGATGACGTGTCCAATTCATGACTTCTGCAAGTTTAGGGGTGGTACGTTTCAAAAAACTAACAGCCATTTGATTACTCCCCAATGCTGCCGCTAACATTCGTAAAGGTCGGGAAGGGTTCAAGATGTCAAATTGGGCAGATTGGTTCTGTTAGGTGAGTGGACAATCATTTATATCCTTCGCATAATAGTCAAGAATTGTTGATGTGTATAGGGTTTTAAGGGATAAGATAAAGGTGTTATCATGGCGGATGGATATTATGTTTCCCCCAAAGAAGCGCATCAAGTAGAGATGCTTCCCGGTGTATACCGTCGTACGATGGGTACCACTGATGAGACCATGATCTGCGAGTTTTTTATCGAACGCGACTCAATCGTCCCCCCACACAGCCATAAGAACGATCAGGTCGGTTATGTGGTGCGCGGTAAAATGGAATACACCGTTGGTGCTGAAGTGTTCATCTGCCACCCCGGCGACAGCTACGCCATTCCGGGCGGTATCATCCACAGTTGCAAAGCGCTGCTCGACTCCCTCATCATCGACTGTTTTTCCCCTCCACGAGACGACTACCGAACCGAAGCCCGTTAACTTCTTTAATGCCCGAATGCTGCGTTATAGATCGCTCGATATATCCGTCATAGACGCGGGTCAGTCTTGTCCCGCCCTTTGTGTTACAATGGGTTTTCTCAGGTGTTGGGTGTAGGAGCGTGGCGCTGTATGAGGCTAATGCAGCTAAAATGGTAATTGGCGGGTTGCGCCGCATGAGGCTAAAGCCATCATGCTAATTAGCAGACAAGTCCAATGAAGGGACTTCAAATGCGTCGCTCATATCCATCATTTTGCACACTCATTATTCAATTGATCAGAATCGGTTCTGACAAACGTAGCTATAAGCATGAAACCTTATTTCTGGACATTTAAGCTGGCTGTTATCCTACTCGCGCTGGTGGTTAGCGCATGTGGTGCGACTGCGCGGCAGGTTGTACCCACCGCACGGCCTTCGCTCACCCCCACCTTTACACCGACTATCACCCGCACACCGGGGTTTGGCGCCACCGCGACGCTGACACCTGTCACGATTGCCGGTGGCCCGACGGCTACACCGCTATTTGGCCCGACAACCACCGCTTCTATCATCGAGGCTACTACCACCCGCCCGCCCAACCCGAACGCGCCGCGTATCGAGTTCTTTACCACCAGCGCCCAGCAGGTTGCACCGGGCGATCAAATCAGCCTATTCTGGTCGGTACGTAATACCCGTAACGCCATCATTTACCGTTTAGACGCGAACGGAGTCCGGGGCAACCTGTGGAATGTGCCGCCTGATGGCAACTTATCTGTAACTATCAACCGCCGTGACCGTGGGCAAGCCACCTTCTTGCTGAGTGCTGGCGAAGGCGAGTTGGAAACCACCCAACTCCTCAACATCCCACTGTCGTGCCCTGACCCGTGGTTCTTCCAGCCAGCGCCGGATTCATGCCCTGCTGGCCCCGCCGAAGCCACCACCATTATTGAAGAACCCTTTGAGCGCGGACGGATGATCTATATCCAGTCGCGCAACCGGATTTATGTGCTTTTTAACGATGGGCGCACACCGGGTTGGCTCAGTTTCGAAAACCGCTACAATCCGGCTGTGGACAAAGAGTCTGAGGAAAGTTTTGTGCCACCGCCTAACTATTTCCAGCCTGTTCGCGCGATTGGTTTTGTGTGGCGTGGGAATGACGTGGTACGCAACCGTTTGGGCTTAGGCACGGCGGCAGAAACCCAGTATGACGGCTTCGTGCAGATCGTCCGAACGGGCGAACAAGAAGACCTTTATGTCAACAGCGCCGATGGCAGCATTCTTCAACTCGTACCGGGTGGCGAACTATGGCAAATTATCACCCTTAGCTCATCTTAGCACGTTACGATTAGGCATATCGAATGCGTGTTCACAGAGGCCAAAGCCTGTAGGATAAATGGTTATAAATGCTCAATGAAATTGCTTCATCGCGTGAAGACCGCCCTGTCGTGCGCGTTATCCAAGCCCCGATCTCAAAAGCCGAACTCCTACAAAACGAACTCCGGCAGCAAGTTGCGACGGTGATGGACATTCAGCACGAAAGTTTTACCGAAGCTGCGCCACAGGTAGATGAACAACCGGTCGAACCGGGACTTGGTTTACAAAGCCACCTCGTTGCCACCTTCGAAGGGCGCTTGCTGGAAGATGCGGAATCGGCATACGAAATACTCGACCAGCAGTTAGCTACGCTCAACCATATGGCGGTGATGCGCCCCACACAGCAGGCGGATAACACACCGTTTCTAGACCGCCCACATAGTATTCACATCATCACCGGACGGGTGAACCCAAAGCCGCGCCCGTGGTGGCCGAACCTGCTTCTGTTCATCGCCACTTTATTTAGTGTGCTGCTGGTCGGTACGCAGCTCGCGTTGGAAAGCATTCATGCGACCGACCCACTTTTAGCGAACCGACTAGCCCAGCAGATCATACCGGAATTGTGGCGCGGCCTGCCGTATGCGGTCGGTTTGCTGCTGATTTTGGGCGCACACGAGATGGGGCATTATTTCGCTGCCCGTTATCACAAACTTTCGGTTACGCTGCCCTACTTTATCCCCATGCCCATCCCCGGCCTGTCGATGCTTGGCACAATGGGCGCGTTCATTCAGCTACGCCAGCCGATGCGTAACCGTAAGGTGCTGTTTGACGTGGGGGCGGCGGGGCCGCTGGCGGGTTTGTTATTCGCCGTGCCGATTTTGTTGATCGGGTTAAGTCAGGCGACGGTGAGCGCCACGCCACCGGGAGCGCTGTATGTCTTTGAAGGCGACTCGCTGCTGTATGCGCTGGCAAAGATTGCGATCAAAGGGCAGTACCTGCCAAGCGGCGGTTATGACGTGATGATTAACAGCAGCCAATTGGCATGGGCGGGGTGGACAGGCTTGCTGGTGACGGCGCTCAACCTCATGCCCATCGGCCAGCTTGATGGTGGGCATGTGATGTACGCGCTGCTGGGTGAACGGGCGCGGCGTTTTTATTACCCGCTGCTAATCGTGATGGGTTTGCTGGCGCTGCTGTCGAATTTCTGGTTGTTCTGGGTGGTGCTGCTGCTGTTCTTCGGGCGGATTTACGCTACGCCGCTCGATATGATTACGCCGTTGGACAAGCGACGCCAGATTTTGGCTGTGATTACGTTGATTATTTTCGTGCTGGTGTTTGTGCCAGCGCCGCTGACCGAACATATCGCGGAGAATATCCAACAGGCGCCGCGCAACAGTGCGCAAATCCTGCCGATGCTGATGCCGGGGATCGCGCTGGTGATCTCGCGTTGGCGGCGCGGGTAAATATTTATGGATTGTAACCAATACAAACCGCAATAGCAGTCGCGATGTCATCAAGTATTTGCGAGGAAAGCGTTTCTATTTTTTTGACAAAGCGTTCTTCAGATAACGACTTTATCTGAAATGCATTTACGGCAGAGTCATTGTCAAGATTATTGGATAGGGACGAAACGACTTTTATCATCCAAAAATCGTCCGCAAATTTCTTTTGCCAACTCGTTATGGGGGCAACAATTTGGAGCCGATAGCGAAATGCAGCATTAATACTTAAAACAACGGCTGGACGCGTTTTTTGAATTTCATCACCCATTGTGGGGTCAAAGTTTATAAGCCAAATATCGCCCCGTGCAATTTTCAAACGGGGTTTATTCATCATGTAGATCAGATTCGCCAAATGCTTCGAGAAGTTCTACATCATCGTTTTGTGAGCGCTCAAGTGCAGATTGTGCAATGCGATTACGTTCATCCTGTGGTAAACGCATCAATTCTTGAGCCGTATAGATTCGTTTGATACCTGTATCCATTGTTTCCACAAATTCCAAAACTTCGCGTTGTTTGGCTGCATCCAATCGGGTAATTTTTTCGATGAGTTCTTGTTCAAGTGTCGTCATGAAGTGAGTCCTCACTATTCCGCTTTTCAAATTATAGCATCCTTCCCTCTGCCCCCGTACATATCACCATCATTTCCCAAATTGAATCCACCTATATCCCAAACTTCACTTTGCATCAGGCCAATCCATCAGTAGAATTAGACTCCTGTAATATTGACGCGTTGGTTGATCGTTCATCAGGGGGTGTGTAACCACACAGTCGATGATCTCTAAACGCTGCACTTAAACTGTCCGGCAAAAAATGCTTACCAAAAGATTGTGAAATAAGATGGCTGACAGCCTTTTCGATAATCGCTACCGTTACGATTACATCTACCCGCGCGGTCGTTCCGGCGAAACGTTACGTGCCGTGGATACCCAATCTGCCGACCGTGCGGTGGTTGTCAAACGTCCCGCGCCGAATGATGCGCCGCCGATTCGTGCCGGACAGGAAGTCAGCATTTTGAACGAACGCAAGGCGCTGCAAAAGTTAGCCGGTCACGCGGTCGCAACGGCACTTTTAGGGAATGGGCAGTTCTTCGTCGGCGGTATGGCACAGCAGTATATTGTCATGGAACGCGCTCAAGGCACGATGCTGGCAGATGCGATATACGAATTGGCACAGCACGAAAGCCGTTTGCCGGAACTCGAAATGCTGGTGATTGTGGATAGTTTGCTCGACCTGCTGCAAACAGCCCACAGCCGCGACATTGTTTATAACGATGTGGATGCCAAGCATCTGTTCTGGGATCGTGATACCTATAAGCTCAAGGTGATCGACTGGGGCAACGCGGTTTTCCTCGAAGGCGACGAGATGACGGCACAGGGCATCAGCCGTCAGAGTGATGTGTTCCAAGTGGGCGAACTGCTGTACTTCATTGTCACCGGTGGCGGGCGGGCAGATACACCACGCGATGCGGGTGAGGATTTCCTGCTGGACTTCGGACGCGACAATGAGCGCTTATCGCCGCGATTAAAAACGATTATCAGTAAGGCGACACACCCCAACGCCAAGCTGCGCTATAAAACGATCAACGATTTACGCAAGGCTCTAGCCGATTATCGTGATCCGATGGAACGTGAGCGTAATGCGATTTTGGGGCGGATTACCGAACGGCTCAAAAGCCAACGCAGCAAGGAAGAATTGGTGGCGCTGGCGGATACACTCAACCCCGTCCTCGCCGCTGACCCCGGCCAGCCGCAAAGCCGCGCTGCACAGCACGAAATTATGGCGCGGTTGGGTGATCTGGAAGTCGAGTCTGACTTGGATGCCAGCCGCATCTACCTCGAAAGCGCCAACTGGCCGCGAGCGATTGACCTGCTGGATGAACTGCGCGATAAGTCCCGCAACGAAACCCGCACGTTGATTGAACTGCTGCTGGACTTCGCCCGTACGCTGCACGAAGCCCGCCTACAACCGGCACCAGTCGCGATACAAGAGAGCATCGGTATGCTGTACGATGGGCAAAACGCCCGCGCCGCGCACCTGCTGGTAACAACACCCGCCGCCGATGACCGTGTTCGCGCGGTACAGTGGCTGCTGGCGGAACGAGTCACTGCTTATACGCCTGATATTCTGCTGCTGCGACCGAACCTG
>JAPUDW010000349.1 GCA_027492915.1 Bacteroidota bacterium
TTCGATCATGTGGCAGATTTTTATCCACTACCACTTACTTTGCAACCACTACCAATCTTATAGTAGAACATTTATTCTTTTCTGTCAACCCATTTACAACCACTTGTTCTATGAAACAGGATTGTTCTTAAATGCGTTCTAGAGTATAATATATCAATGAAGAGTCTACGGAAATTCCCCGAATAGACGCAGAAGTAATAACCCGAATTTTCCACACATTTGATTCGAGAGCGAAGGAGCTGTTATGGCGGATCAAGATACCGCACAAATCAGACAACAACGTGATGAGGATATTGTCCGTCTTAACCCGATGGAACATGTGCGAAAGCGCCCCGGTATGTACGTGGGCGGGACCGATAGCAAAGCGCTCCATCATCTGATTTATGAAGTTGTAGACAACTCTGTGGACGAGGCATTGGCAGGACGCTGCGATCATATCCTTGTCACACTGTACGATGACAATGTGGTATCGGTACAGGATAACGGCGGTGGTATTCCGGTGGGTATTAACCCAAGTACCGGTAAACCGACTGTTGAAGGTGTCATGACCGAAATTGGCATGGGTGGTAAGTTTGGCAGCGGCGCCTATAAGGTCAGCGGTGGTTTGCATGGTGTCGGTGTTTCGGCAGTGAATGCCCTTTCAGAAGAAATGCGGACGAATGTATTCCGTGACGGTTTCTTGTGGGAGCAAATTTACAAGCAGGGTGTGGTTGCAACCAAGCTCAAAAAAATCCGTGAATTGGCACCCGACGAGCGAACGGGAACCAAACAAACTTTTAAGCCGGATTTTACGGTATTGGAACCGAATAACTTCAATTTTGACACGCTTGCACAGCGTTTCCGTGAAATGGCATTTGTTACCCGCCGTGTAAACATCACGCTGCGTGATGAGCGCCGACAACCAATCCCGCACGAGACCACATTCTATTTCGAAGGTGGATTATATTCTTACGTGCGGTATCTGAACCGCAACCGGCGACCACTCCATGATCCGGTTTACCTCGAAAAAGAAATCGAAATCGCGAGAGAAGGCAAGCAGTCGATTGTCATTGGTGTTGAAGTCGCTTTTCAGTATAACGACTCGGCCAACGTGGTTGAAATGGCATTCGCCAATACCATTAACACCCCTGATGGTGGTACACATCTAACCGGATTACGCTCGGCGATCACTGGTGTCATCAACCGTTATGCACGTAAGGCGGGGTTACTGAAGGAAAAAGAACCTAATTTTTCGGGCAGCGATACCCTCGAAGGCATTACGGCAATTGTTAGTATCAAGCATCCTGATCCCTCGTTTGAAAGCCAGACGAAGGTCAAATTGATTAACCCTGAAGTTCAAGGCGCAACGTCTCAAGTCGTGACCGAAGCGTTCAACGAGTTTCTTGAAGAGAATCCACGCGAAGCACGGCGCATTGTCGACAAATGCATGACCAGTATGCGGGCGCGTGAAGCGGCTCGTAAGGCGCGCGATCTGGTTCGCAGCGGGCCGAGCCTGCTGGAAAGCACTACACTACCGGGTAAATTGGCTGACTGCTCACAAAAGGGCGAAGGCGCAGAGATTTACATCGTCGAAGGTGACAGCGCAGGTGGTTCGGCCAAGCAAGGGCGTGACCGGCACTTCCAAGCGATTTTGCCGCTTCGTGGTAAGATTTTGAATACCGAACGGGCGCGCATGGATAAGGTACTGGACAGTAACGAAATCAAGGCATTGATTTCAACACTAGGTACCGGTATCGCTGAAGACTTCTCGGTGGAGAATTTGCGTTATGGGCGTGTCATCATTATGACCGATGCTGATGTTGACGGCAGCCATATCCGTACCCTGCTGCTGACCTTCTTCTTCCGGCATATGCAGGCTATTATCGCAGAAGGCCATTTGTATATCGCGCAGCCGCCGATTTACCTGCTCAAGAGTGGCAAGAAATTGGAATACATTTACCCCGAAGCAGGGATGTCTGAACCTGAGATTCTGGCACGTGCGCTAAAGAAGTATGACCAACCGGATAAAGTCGGCGTACAACGCTACAAAGGTCTGGGTGAAATGAACCCTGACCAATTGTGGGAAACCACAATGGACCCGACCACCCGCACCCTGCTGCAAGTGACGATTGAGGACGCGGCAGAGGCCGACCGTGTGTTTGACATGCTGATGGGCAGCAGCGTACCGCCGCGCCGCCGCTTTATCCAAACACACGCGAAGAGTGTGCGTAATCTGGACGTGTAGTTCAGTCGTTAGGAATTATGATAGTTTGATTGTGCGCCGTCAGAACCTCACCCCCAGCCCCCTCTCCAATTGCTGAGTACAGCTTAGAGAGGGGGAGCGAAAGAGAATTCTGAGGGCATGAGTCTGAAACTAGCGTAATGACTTAAGGTTACAAAGAAAAGGTCGCTGAATTGGGCGACCTTTTTATTTGCCGAGTTATATAGTGTTTAGGGGAATAACAGCTTGAGGCGCGATATAGACAATAACCGTATCACCAATTTGAGGGACGACAGCAACGGCAGGCGCTTTGACGGTAAGGGTCGTTCCAGAAGTGTGCCGAGCTTGTAAGCGATAGGAATCACCTTGAAAAACCGACTGGATAACCTCGACAGGTATTTGAAGTGTGCTAGAAGCAAGCGGCTGTGTCAGTGATAAATAGTCAGTATGCAATAAGAGGCTGTGGGGTTGACCGGCGACTTCAAAGTTACCCACAGGCGTTTGAACAAGACTGCCCTGCTGACTAATGACAGGCACGACGTTATCAAGGCCGAGGAAACGCGACACAAACTCGGAGGCGGGATGATTATATAACGCCGGTGGTGCAGCAAATTGCTCGACAAGGCCTTTGTTCATCACGGCGATACGATCAGCAATCGCGAAGGCTTCATGCTGATCGTGGGTGACATAAATCGCGGTCAGGCCAAGCCGCTTAATGATGGTGCGGAGTTCGAGTATCAGTTCTTCGCGCAGAACCGCATCCAATGAACCAAGAGGTTCATCCAACATGAGCAGTTTGGGATTAGGGGCAAGGCTGCGAGCAAGGGCGACCCGCTGTCGTTCGCCACCAGAAAGGCGGGCAACATCACGCTGTTCGAAACCAGAGAGGCCGACTAACTCTAGCATTTCTGACACACGCTGACGCTGAACAGTGGTAGGCGCATTTTGCATCCTGAGGCCGAATGCTACGTTTGCAGCCACGTTCATGTGGGGGAATAAGGCAAAGTCCTGAAACATCAAGCCGAAGCCCCGTTGATGCGTGGGAATGGTCGCGATGTTCTGGCCGTTGAGTAACACCTCACCGTTATCCAGCCGTTCCAACCCCGCGATGATTCGCAACAGGGTTGTTTTACCGCAGCCGCTTGGCCCTAATAGGCAGACGATCTCATTATCGGCAAGCGACAAGTCAATGCCACGCAAAACAGGTACGGTTCCAAAGGCACGGGACACGTTACGAACTTCGATCATTAGAACTCCCCTACCCCGACCGCGCCTAAGCGCTCAATCAACACAAAACCAACAGCAGACACGATGAGTAATACACTGCTCATCGCCAATGCCTGACCATAATTTAACGCACCCGGTTGACCGAGCAAACGGAATATGACAATTGGAATGGTTGGCGTATCCGGACGGGCAACGAACAGCGAGGCACCAAATTCACCCATGCTGGTGGTAAAGGCGAAAGTTGCGCCAACCAGCATGGCACGACTTATGAGGGGCAAGTCGATCAAGCGCCAGACACGCCAACCCGATGCGCCGAGGACGCGCGCGGCTTCTTGATAGCTGGGCGGGATAGCACGTAGAGCAGGCAGCAAACTACGAACGACAAAGGGCATGGCGACCAAGGTATGAGCAATCGGGATGAGTAAGGCGGAACTGCGTAAATTCAGCGGTGGTTTATCCAACGAGATGATATAGCCAAAGCCGAGAGTGACAGCACTGGTCGCCAACGGCAGCATAAACAGCGGGTCAAGCAATTTCGACCAACGGGTAACGCGACCGGATACTAAATACGCGGTGATCAGCCCCAGCATGAGGGCGAGAATGGTGGTGAGAACAGCAAATAAGAGTGAGTTACCAATGGCCTGAACAGGCGGCACAAATAAGATTGAGCCACGCGGATTCTGGCTAAGCTGGCGGTAAAACTGAAAAGTGATACCTTGATCGCTGCTAACGGATGCAAGAACGAGCGAGAGAAGCGGCGCAAACAACATCACACCCATCAAGAAAAGATTAATGAACACAAATATTTTTTCGCGCCATGTGGTCGGGGGAACGGCAATATTCGACACGCGGATGATGTCAGTCGACAACTGGCGCTGCAAGCGGGTATAGACCAACATGACTGCAAACATCAACACGATTTGCACCAGCGAGAGCGCGGCGGCGACGGGCAAGTTAAAAAGGTTGACCGTTTGGCGGTAAATTTCCACCTCGAGGGTGGCAAAACGCGGGCCGCCTAAAAGCAAAACCACGCCGAAACTGGTGAAGGTGAAGATAAAGACGAGGATACCAGCAGCCATAATGGCTGGGCGCAGGATAGGCAGCCAAATGTGCCACCAGAGCCGCCAACCATTCGCACCCAGCACACGCGCGGCCTGCTCGATACGCGGGTTTTGATTCGCCCAAAAACCGGTGATGATGCGCAAGGCAACCGCATAGTTGTAAAAAATATGAACGATCAGGATAATAGCTAAGGTGCGATCCAATTGGATCGGTGGAGACTCAATATTCAAGGCGGACATCAGAAAGGTGTTTAACAAACCGCGTGGGCCGATTAACGAGGAGAAGGCAGCGGCGACGACGACGGTGGGTAGCACAAAAGGTAAGGTGGCAAGCGAGAGAAACAAGGACTTGCCACGAAACGTATAGCGCGTAAATACATACGCACTTGGTAAAGCAAGAGCCAAAGTTAGCAGCGTGGACAAAACGGCCTGTGCCAACGTAAAGACGAGCGTGTTGAGGTAATAGTTGGTGGTGACGAGGCGCAGGAAACCACTGAGGTCAAGCTGACCTTCCGGCAGTAAGCTAACCCCGAAAATGGTGACCAAGGGGTAGATGAAAAAGAGCGCCAGAAAAAGCAGTGGCGCGAGGAATACCCCGCGCCACAACCAACGGACTAGCGAAGGACTGTTTCGGTCCATGCCTGCAACCATTCTTCGCGGTTTGCGTTAATATCGGCAAAATCTACCACAGCCGGATTTTCAGGAACGGCGGCGAACTCCGTGAACAGTTCGGGCAGTACAGCCTCTGGATTTACCGGAAACACAAACATTTGGAGGGGTAAATCTTCCTGAAAGGGTTGGCTGATCATAAAGTCAACAACCTTTTGCGCGGCCTCTAAGTTAGCGGTGCCCTTTAGAATACCGACAAACTCGATTTGACGGAAGCAGGTGCCGTCGGCGACGATGCTGCCGGTGGGCGCGACTTCCGGCTGGGGGTCGGCGAAGTAGACTTCGACCGGCGGGCTGCTGGCATAGCTGACAACCAGCGGACGCGAACCTTGACCGCTGCTGGCGCTGAACTGGGTGTAGTAAGCATCATTCCAACCATCAGCGATATAGACATCATTGGTAACCAAGTCCTGCCAGTAGTCGAGGTAGGTGTAGTCACCTTCTTCACCGAACTGCTGAATAGTCGCTAACAAAAAGGCGAGGCCGGGGGAAGAGCTGGTCGGGTTTTCGACGGCGAGCAGACTCTTATATTCGGGCTTGGTGAGGTCAGCCAGCGACTCTGGTAAAGCAAGGTTGTTGTCGGCGAAGTAGGCAACATCGTAGTTCAAGCACACATCACCATAGTCAACAGGCGTGACACGATTTTCGGGGTCGAGCTTGAACTCGTCAGCAAGATCAACAGCTAATGGGGATTTGTAAGGCTCGAACAGATCGGCCTCCAAACCCCGACCAAGGAATGTATTGTCGATGCCGAACAGGACATCGCCCAACGGGTTGGCTTTGCTCAAAATCGATTGATTAACCATCGCGCCAGCATCGCCATTCTTGAGGATTTGCAGGGTGATACCCGTTTCCTTCTGAAAGGCGTTCAATACATCTTCACTCACGGCAAATGAGTCGTGTGTGACGAGGGTAATGGTGGTCGGCTCCTGGGCGAGTGCCGGTGAGACAACCATCAGGCAAAGGAACAGAAGTACAGTCATAGAACGTTTCATCGCGATCTCCCTTTCTAAAGAACACAATAGATCGAACGGGAGCCTGAAATAAAAACCACCCACTACAGGTTTGTAGGGGTGGTTGACTGGATAAGGTCTATCAGGCACTCCCTACGCCGGTATGAACCGGATCAGGTTAAGGGTCGGTGCGGCGATACGCACCCTCTCAGCCCGTTTGCACGGACTCCCCTGGACACTGTATTCAATTAATTGACATCGTATCACAAACAACTGAAGATTTCTATAACCGCTTTTAGAAGTTGGTTAAAAATTTCTCAAGATAAGCATTAAATTGTCCAGCATTGCAGGCATCAACATAACGTATGATTTCGCCGCCCGCTACTGGATAGTCAGGGTAGCAACTGGTCGGCCACGCACCGCGCGGCGCGTGTGCAATATAATCCGCACCGGGGGCGGGAATGAGCAGAGAGTCGAGGCTGCGTTCCGATTGGGTAACTAACTGCTCAACAGTAAACACTACTTTGTCTGCGAGATAAACGAGTTCCATATCGACACCAACATTATTATTGATGCGGACATTCCCATATTGATCGCCTTCCAGCCCATGAATAACGGCAATGTCACAGTGGAGCGCGGGAAAAGCAATCAGTTCTTCGTCGGTGTAGGGGTCAACAATAGTTTTAACATCAGGACGGAGACTAGGTAAATCGGTTCCAACCCACGCATGTGAGGGCATAAAACCGACTCCGGCGATGCCAGCGCGGATGCCGAGGGCAAGACTGGCTTCGGTTTCTTCGATAATTTTAATGGTGGCTTTTTGGGCAGCTTCAGTAAACATGGGGGCAAAGCCAAACGATTCAAGGCCAAAGTAGCATGAACGCACCGCACTAACGCACCCTGCCCCAACCAACAAATCCGACTCATAACCGGCAGTAAAACACAAGAGGGTTAGGTCACGAGGGCGCGGGTTACGCTGAAGCAAAGCGCGAACGAAGGCTACCGGACGACGGTACACAGTCATACCGCCGAGTGCGATGGTCATGCCGTCTTCAACCAAATTCGCCGCATCAGCCAATGAAAGTTGTTTGTACATATAATAAACACCATCTCAAATAATCAACACACTTACGTTACCCCAAAGGTAAAGGGTGTCAAGTGACGGAAGCAATATCACCATTAAGACCATTCCATTATTGACAAATCGATTGATACTGACTAGAGTATTACACATGCATCAAGAGAGGCTCTGGAAACAGAGTCCGGCAACCTAGGAGTCAACCC
>JAPUDW010000350.1:0-4364 GCA_027492915.1 Bacteroidota bacterium
CAGCGGATGTAGCCGAGCCGCCCGCCCGCTATTTCGGCAGATAATTATGCAAAATGTGCGAAAACTGCGAATTTTGCGAAATATCGCGGCTGAAGATCTTTAGGAGCGCAAATAAAATGTGTCAGGCATCTGGCGGAGTTACCAACCAGATGCCGTAGCCTTTACTGAGGTTGGTTTGGGGGTTGCAGTGGTAGAACCATCGTGAAAACACTGCCCTGCCCCACTTCACTTTGAACGGATAGATACCCGCCATGTGCATCCGCGACTGTACGGGCAACAAATAAGCCCTGTCCCAAACCACGGGGGTCGAGCAGCTTACCAGTGCGCGTGCGCGGTTCACCCCGGTAAAATCGTTCGAAGATATGCGGTAAATCACGTTTGGAGATACCAACACCGGTATCGACAACCTGAATAGCAACCTTATCATCACCACTGAGGCCAACAATAATGACAATATGTCCCTTAGCCTCGGTATAGCGAATACTATTCTGTAACAAGTGTCCCAATGCCCAACGAAGCCGTTGATCGTCACCGAGCAGCTTGATGCGATCAGCATCTTTGACCATGATCTTGACATCGAGTCGTGCCTTTTTAATTTCGGGCTTCATCCCACGCTCGACCTGCCAAACCAAGTCTTCAAGGTTCAATGGTTCGTGGCGCACTGAAAATGCAGTAGCGCTCATTTCACCGATGTCGAGCAGTTCGACAATCATCCGGTCAAGAATATCAACATTGCGGCTGAGGGTTTCAAGAAATTTACGATTCGGGGGGCGGTCTTGCGGCTGCCCCATAATCACGTCACTCATACCTTTGATGACGGCCATCGGGGTACGCAGTTCATGTGAAATTGCCGTTACAAAGCTGTCTTTCAGCCGGTCTGCCAGTGCATCACGGGTGACATCACGCAGCACCATCATTGTACCGATGCGCTTGCCCTTGCTATCAGCAACTGCCGCCACTTGCGCACCAATAATCATGTTATTGATTTGTACACGCGCCGGTTCGCCCAATGGTGCAAGTTCAGAATCCAACCGGACAACATCGCGAAATGCGTTGAATAGCGTACCGAGTTCGCTCGTCCAAAAGTCCTTACGACTACCGATTAATTTTTTCGCAGCCGCATTTTCGATTAGCACCCGTCCCTCGTTGTCCTGAACGATGATACCTTCATCGAGTGCATGAATAATGGCATTCAGCCGTTCAATATCAGCATCACGCCGCTTGATAGCGTTCGATGGCTCGTTATCTGCATCTGATGACTCGGTGGGCGAGGGCAGGTTAGGGGTTGATACTTCAGAATTCTGACGCAACCGATGGTACAAACGCCCAAATAGCTGAGAAGTAGCGCTGCCCAGATGATCTACACGCCGTATTACACCACTCAATTCTTGCGGGTCATTGGTACTCATTTTTGGTTTGCCCCGGTTTGTGCGACTCGCTTGTTGGCGATAATCGTCGTGAGCGTATTCCGCAGTTCATCAAAAGCAGGCAGCGGTTTAGCAATAACGGCATCAACCCCATCCTGTACTTGGAACACCTTTTGATCGGCCTCGCTTAGGGAAAAAGCCGTCATCAATACCAAGGGCATATGTTGAAAAGCCGAAATCGTTCGCATCCGGTTGGCGACTTCGTTACCTTTTTTACCGGGCATCCGAATATCCATCAGTGCAAATTGAGGCATCTCGCCGGTGTAGGTTCCTGCTTCTACTTTATCTAACCAATCCCAAACCTTTTGCCCACTTTCGAAGGCTAAAGTTTGGTACCCCCACACCTGAGCAACCATAGTAAGCAAACTTAGAATATCAGTTTCGTCTTCCGCAATCAGCCACATCAAAGTAGGCTTCTCCTAAACGAACACATCGATTATGCTATGCTTTAGTATACCTGCTGTGAACAAAACATGCTTAAGGAATATCACAATTTTCCTTACAGTGTGTTTCTGAAAATCCAGTATAATCAAGAAAATGATTTGAAACATCGTCGGCGATAAGGAGCCTAACTTGTCTACATGGATGGTTGTTGAGGATGAGCCAGATATTTACGAGGTCTTATTGGCGATGTTCGAAATGTGGGGCATCGAAGGTGTGGCCTTTGTAGACGGAGAAGAAGCCGTATCATGGATTGATGATGTGGATGAAGGCCGTTTCAAAGGTGAATTGCCCGAATTAGCACTTTTGGACATTCGTCTGCCGGGAACGATTAATGGTGATGAAGTCGCGGTGCGGCTGCGTAAAAGCCCCATCCTTGGGCAAGTCGCGATTGTATTTGCGACCGCCTATCGTCTTAGTCCAGAAGAATATGACGCGATCATGAAAAAGACAGATGCTGATCGGCTGATGTACAAACCCCTTCCCCGCTTCAATGAACTCCAGAAGATCTTGGAAGAAGTACTCACAGCACGACGGGCTAAAATTTCCGCGCAGAAGCGTAATACAAAGTAGTAGGTTTGCAGATGGAAAACATTGCACCAGTACGCGCCCTAACCCGGCGTTCGCGACAACTCCTGCAAATCGCGTTTATCGTGTTGGCCGTCGGCGCACTTATGGTTGTCGTCGGTGCATTATTAACCACCATCCTTTTGATCCCCCGAACTCATCAACTCTTTGGATTATACGAACTTACGGGTAACGGCTTAATTTGGCTGGGTGCAATTGTCATTTTAGGCGCCATTGTGACTTTCATCCGTGCTTTGACTAGACGCAAAGAAAATGATCTGGCCTACCTAACAGGCGATGTCCTAAACGAAAGTGCCTACTTTGACGGTCGCTATTCGTTTATCCGCAACATCAACCGTTCAGGTTTAGGTTATATCGACGCGATACTGGTTGGGCCAGCCGGAGCTTTGGTTTTCCGTATTTTGAGCAATACGGGCAATTACGCGAATGAAGTGGCAAACTGGTTGAAACAAAATAATCAGGGTGAGTGGCTGCCCTTTGCGACGAACCCCACAAAAGAAGCGGTTGATGATATTCAACAGTTACGGGACTACTTACTAAAAAACCGTTTAGAAAGTGTGCCGGTATTTGGCATCATCGTTTTTACAGCCGGACCGGGTGCAGTACAGATCGCCGAAAAAGACCCCGTCGTGCCCATTAGCCATTTACACTCCTTGTTACAAAACCTCGGTGAACAATATCTAACCAAACAAGACCGCATATCACAGGAGACTGTTACGGCAGTACGCCGTCTGCTCCTTGAATAGGACATAGGCTATGCCGACTGAACTCCTGATCGCCCCTGTAGGCGCAGGCAAAACTGAATATGCGCTCCAGCAAATCCGCAAAACGGTTGAGACTCAACCGTTTTCGCCGGTTTGGGTACTACTGCCCGGTAGACGCCAAGAAGATGCGCTGCGCCAGCGCCTGATCGAGCAGGACGAAGGACGGCGGGTTTACTTTAATGTCAGCTTCTTTAACTTTTATACCCTGTACGCCCGCCTACTCGACATTGTAGGCGAACCTCAACGCGAACTGAATGACACCGGACGAGTGCGCTTACTGCGCGGGCTGTTGACGGGTTTGAAACAAGAAAACCAGTTGACCGTCTTTAATAAGATCGCGGATAAGCCCGGTTTTGCTCAAGTCATGGCGGACTTCATTTACGAGATGAAACAAACGCTCGTCGAGCCTGAGCAGTTCGACCGATATGCTGAAACCGGAACCGATAAAGATCGTGATTTAGCTAAGATATATATTCAATATCAATACGCTCTCCGTGATAACACTTTAGTTGACCGTGAAGGTGAAGGTTGGTTGGCACTGTCGGAGAGCCGAAATGATAAATCAGTCGGGCAAAATGTAGCACTGATGCTGGTGGATGGCTTCGACCAATTCAACCCGCTGCAAACACAACTGCTGGCACTCCTCGGCAGCCGTGTACAGCAAATGCTCATCACCCTGCCAACCGTCGAAGGTCGAGAAAACACGATTGGACGTCGGTTTAGTGAGGTGCGGCAGCAATTAAGTGCCGCTTTCAAACAAATCAAGGAACCAGTTAGTGTGCAAGAACTGCCACCCTTACCTCCCGCAATACGCCACAAAACCTTACGGTATGTCGCCGAAAACAGCTTTCTCAACAGCACGCCCAAAATAAGTGGCGATGGCTGCATCAAACTGATCGAAGCACATGATCCGAAAATTGAAGCGTTCGCGGTCATGCGGCAAGTAAAGCAGTTGTTATTAAACGGCACAGTAGGTGACGAGATATTGATCGCAGTACGTGATTGGCAACTCTACGCACCGTATTTCAATTCTGCTGCCCAACGCTACGGGATCCCAACACGACTGCATTATGGGGATGCACTTGCAAACAATCCCGCCATCATTGCGCTGCTCAATATGCTAGAGTTAGCACGCTACGATTTT
>JAPUDW010000350.1:4374-7358 GCA_027492915.1 Bacteroidota bacterium
CAAGACGCGCAGTACTGGATGTTCTGCGCTCCCCTTATTTTACGATACCGGATCTTGACCATACGCTAGCTGACCGGCTGGATGTGATTAGTCAAGAGAAGCAGGTCATCAGCGGTAGACAAGATTGGATCACCGGGGTCATCGCTGCGGCAACTGCCTATACAACTGAAGACGGCGATAGACATGAAGCACTCTTAACCCCACAAGCAGCGTCCCAACTTGAACAATCATTAACGACCTTCTTTGCGGCTGTTACACCACCTAAAACTGCTACCATCCACGCTCATATCGAATGGATTGAAAAGCTGATCGGTTCCGAATTAACACCCGACAACGAAGATGCAGAAGTTGAAACACCCGTATATTCGCTGCTTATGGCGCATCAAGTCAGTCATCAAACCAACGATTATGTTGGACGAGATATGCTGGCCTTACAATCTTTCAAGCGGATTCTGCGGGAAATGTTGGCAACCGAGAACTTATTTGCCGAAATCAAACTATTGTCGTCAGGGCAGATGACGTGGCTCGACTTCTTAAGTGACCTTAAACGGGCAATCTCCCGAACACCCACGCTCAATAATGCAAACCGTTCGGGTCACATCTTAATTACATCGGTCACTGACGCTCGTGGTTTACCGCATGAGCATGTATTCATCCCCGGATTATCCGAAGGCATCTTTCCGAGGCCAGTAGCCGAAGATCCAATTTATTTAGACAGTGAACGACAGAGTTTGCGGCAGGCAGGTATCCCCTTGGAAACACAAGCCGAGCGAGCGGCTGACGATGGACTTTTCTACGAACTTATTACCTTACCCCAAAAATCACTGACACTGTCACGTCCAACGATACAAAACGGCGCGATGTGGCCGGAAAGCCATCTATGGCGAGCTATTAAAGTAGTGTTCAGTGATGCTGATACGATCATTGACCAGTACAAGATTCCGCTAGGGGGGACAGTACGAGCCGAGGATGCCGCCAACCGAACCGAGGCTTCGTTAGCCGTGGCAAGCAGCTTTAGTAATCTCAAGCCGAACCAATCTGTAAATGAACTGTACAACTGGCTGCTCACACAACATACACCTTACTGGAAGGGCATTATGGATCGGCGTGTCATGGAAGTCGGGCGCATGAACAACAGCCGACTGGACAGCTACAGTGGTCGACTGCATGATCCCGAATTGTTAGCGTGGGTCGCTGGTGAGCTGGGTGATAAACGTATATGGAGCGCGAGTCAATTTAATGACTATGGTTTGTGCGGCTTCCGATTCTTCTCGAAACGATTATTAAAACTGGAAGCGATTGAAGAACCTGAAACAGGTATGGATGCGGCTCAACGTGGAACCGTCATCCATGCCATACTGGAACACACTTACAAGGAGTTGGCGCAACAGGGCATCAGTATTTCACCCGAACACATGGGGACAGCCCTCGATATATTGAACACCGTAGCCCAACGCATTTTACCAACAGCACCTCAGCGTTTCGGATTTCGAGAATCCCCGTTATGGGCGCAGGAACAAGTAACACTAATGCGAAAAGTAGAAGCATTGGTGAAGGTCGATTTCTCTGAGGAATCGCCGATTGGGAAATTATTCAACGGCGATTCACGCTATCCCTACCTTCAAGAACGTCCGCTGGGTGAGGATGAAGCTACACCACTGCGCTTAAAACTTGGTAGCAATGAAGTGCAAGTTCGAGGATATATCGACCGGATTGACCGCATGGGCGACCGTTTGATTGTGGTGGACTACAAGACGGGCAGCACCAAAATTCCAACGACTGAGATGACAGAAGGCCGTAACTTCCAGATGATGGTGTACTTGCTGGCGGGTGAGCAAATTGTAGCAAGCGAACAAGTAGCCAACGAAAATGCACCGTCGAGTGTGGCAGGCGGCACATTCTTCCACCTTAACCGCACCACCAGCGGGGCTATCGACATGGATAATATTGATCATCAGGCTGCCATTGATGATGCTCGTTTGCGATTGGGCAAGCACATCGAACAAGGGCGTGAAGGAAACTTTGGCAGCGTATCCAACCGCAAAGGCGGAGGCGCGTGTAACCATTATTGCGAGTACACTCAATTTTGCCGTGTGAGCATTATGAACCGGCGGAAACAATTATGAGTGATGCAAATCCCACCGTAAAAGATCTAACCCCTGCACAACACACCGCTATCCATGAGCATGAGCGCAATTTGATCGTGGTGGCAGGCGCAGGTTCCGGCAAAACTTATGTACTGGTTGAGCGCTTTTTGACGCTGTTGGATAAAAACCCCGATTGGTCACTCAATGCGCTGGTGGCGATTACGTTTACAAAAAAGGCCGCGCAGGAAATGCGCGACCGTGTTCGCCGCGCGTTAGAAGACCGCTTCCGTAAAGCGATCAACTCCCCCGCCGAGCAAGAAGTGTGGGCCACGCGCATCGCCAATATGACCAGCGCACGCATTGACACTATTCACGGCTTGTGCGCATCTATTCTACGTGCCAATGCTGCCGAAGCAGGTGTCGATCCCAGCTTTGAAGTAATGGAAGAAATCGACGCGCGATTGCTGCTGGATGAAAGCATCGACACGGTACTTCAAATGGTGGCTCATGAAAAAGCTGGTGCCGCGCAGTTGCTAACGCAATATGACACGCAAACGATCCGACAAGTTTTAGGCAGCTTGGTCAACAACGACATGCCACAACTGCCCGAAGATGTGGTTGCGCACTGGAACGCGATATGGCTCAATAACGCGCAATCAGTGTTATCACAACTGCTTGCCAGCACTGAATATCAGTTATTGGTTGGCTGGCAACCGGCTAATGGCTGGCCGACAAGCAGCGATAAGATGCTGGATGTATGGTTAGTTTGCAGACCATTCATCACAACGCTGCAAACGAGTGATAATCTCGATATATGCTATGAAGCGTTAAGTCATCTGACAGATAGTATTAATCTGGTAGGTGGAAAGGCCACTGTTTGGGGCAGCGCCGAACTGC
>JAPUDW010000351.1 GCA_027492915.1 Bacteroidota bacterium
ATATGCCGCGCTTGCTGACAGGGCATTTCACTCTCACCGGAGCCGTATTCGGCAGTGAACGGGGCATCATGCTCGGTCGCGATATTCAAGTGCTGCTGTCGTCAGTAGCCGACCCGCGTTGGGATTATGTGGCGATGGGGCACATCCATAAGCATCAGAATATGACCAAAGGCGAAAAGGGTGTGCCGCCCGTTGTCTACAGTGGCAGTATGGAACGCATCGACTTTGGCGAAGAAGGTGACCCGAAAGGTTTTTGCTGGGTGGAACTTGCACGCGGTGAAACAAAATGGCAGTTCTGCCCCTCAGAATTTGTTCGTAAATTTGTCACGCTCACGACTGACCTGCGCACCGCTGATAACCCCACCGACCAAGTGTTGAAGTTGATCGCCAACCATGAGTTGAAAGATGCTGTAGTCCGTTTGAATGTGCAGCTATCGCCGGAAACCGAGTCACGCCTGAATGAAACCACCATTCGCGACGAACTCAAGCGGGTCGGTGTTAGCCAGATGGCCGCTATTCGCAAACAGGTTGACCAACCGGTGCGGGCGCGTTTGGGTGGTAGCCCTGAAGGATTGACGCAGGAGCAGCTTCTTGACCGCTTCTTGCTGAGTAAAGAAATGCCCCCTGAACGCCGCGCCGAATTGATGGAAGCAGCAGTTGTGATTTTTGAAGGAAAAGCGGGCGATTGAGCAAATTTCGCTTTGCACATAGCAAAGGTCAGGTGGGTTTACACAATATGTCGTGATCGAACATCAGATGATGCCGCTTTTGTGCGGTTCTGAAATGTTGTGCTGCACATAAGAAAATTAGTGTAGTTCTGAGTTTACAAAGAGTTCTAAATTCGTTGTCATAAGATTTTTGTTGTCGTTGATCTGCCTATCTATTGCCCCTCAAAATGGGGTTTTCGTACCGCGAAACCATTAATTTGCCCATTGTGGAAATTTGAAGAATTTATGAAAGCTGAATAAGAAATCTATTCTTAACGGATTCTTGAGCGCCTTTTATCTATACTAAATATAGTTAGTCCGATGCAACTATCTGATACACATCAGCGTGTCCAAAAGGTGTTTCATGTCCCGAATACTGGTGATTGAAGACGAACCCAATCTGCGTAAAAACATCCTCGACTTCCTTGAGTTGGAAGGGTTTGAGGTGCTGGAAGCCGCAGACGGTCAGCTCGGTGTGGATTGTGCGCGTGAGCAGCATCCTGACCTGATTATTTCCGACATTTCGATGCCGAATATGGATGGCTATAAGGCGCTGCTGGAACTGCGTAAGCACGAAAGCTCTGCCAGTATTCCGGTGATCTTTCTGAGCGCAATGGCCGACCGCTCGTTTGTCCGGCATGGTATGGAATTGGGCGCGGATGACTATCTGACAAAGCCCTTTAGTTACCCCGAACTGCTAGCCGCTATTCAGGCACGTTTGGATCGTCGCGTAGCCGCGCAGAACATCGCCTCGAAAGAATTGGAAGGCGTAAAGAAGCGTTTAGCGCGTGTGGTCTCCCATGAAATGCGGACACCGATTGCCTCGATCTTGATGGTGCAAAATCTGCTTTCGGCTCAGCTTGATTCGCTTGAAACGCATGAAATCCGTGATATTCTGGAAAGCCTACAGATGGGCAGCTATCGCATTTATCATCTGGCCGAACAATTGGCGCTGATGACCCATCTCGACACCAATACACTGAGTCAGGATGTGGTGAGTGAGTTTGGTTTTGCCACCCCGATCTGGACAGTATTAATGGCCGCCGTGAACCTGTCTCGCCGTTTTGCCTATCGCAATCTAACCGGCGGTATTCAGGTTGACGACCGTGATAAGGCCTCATTGGTAATCTGCAATACGCCATCACTGACGCACGCGCTGGCCGAAATTATGGCAAACGGCTTAGACTACTCGCCTGCAGGCCGCGACGTAACAGTTTCCCAATGGGCGCGTGACTCGTGGGTTTACATCAGCATTACCGATTGTGGGCCGGGCATGACCGAAGAACAAATTGAACTAGCCACCCGCGACTTCGAGCAGGTTGACCGCGACCACAATGAACAGCAGGGGCTGGGCTTGGGTCTGCATCTGGCGCGGCGGATTGTCGAAGCGCACATGGGGCAGCTTGAAATTATCTCACGTCCGGGTTCCGGCACCCAGATCAACATCAGCTTGCCGCTGCACGAAGAGGGCTAATCCTTAGCCTTCCTCTTTCATTACCTGCTGAATAGCCGTAATGATGCGATCATGGATTGCGCCGTTGCTGACGATAATACCCTGATTATTCAGGGTTTTTCCGCTTGAGTAATCAAGTGGCGAACCATCAATATCCGTCACCTTGCCCCCCGCCGCCTCAACAATCGCTGTCCCTGCGCAATGATCCCAGATCATGAACGGGCGCGTGCTGCCGATGCGCGGCAAACGCAGGTAAAGCTCGGCGTCTCCAGCCGCAATTCGCGCGTACTTTTCCATGCTGTCGATGTGGATCAGTTCCGCCTCACCTAACCCAGCGACCTCGCGCACATGCTGCATCCGGTCGTGGTTAGCGTGGCTTTTCTCGACACTTTCCAGTGCCCGTAGGCTGGCGGCTTCGGTGCTTATCGATGCGTGAATGCGTTTGACCGCGCCACCCGTTAAAGGCTGCATATAAGCCACGCCGCTCTGGGCATGGAACAACTGCGCCCCACCGGGGTATGACGGTGCGCCGATGATCCCACCGACCGGCTTGCGGTCACGCATCAGGCCAACAGCAATGGCGTAATTACGCAGCGAGATATACCCCTTCGTGCCGTCAATTGGGTCGATCACCCATGTGTTCGCCGCCTCACGGTTTTGCCCGTAATCCAGCCACTTGACGACTTCAACCTGTGTGACGGGTGTACCGATAATTTCGCCAATCAGTTGAATAACTTCCTTGCGCAAATCCTCCGACACCAACTCCATGAACTGCCCACCTTGTTCCTCCGCCATGATAGCATCATCGGGGAAGTGCTGGCTGATGGCGCGGCTGAGGATGGCCTGTGCGCCATAATCCGCGATGGTGACGGGTTCATGCCCTCCCTTATCGCTGCTAATCAGGTAATGTTCTTGCACACGGCGGCAGAGGACGGCCGCTTGGCGCACGGCATGGAACAACGGTTGGAAATCAATCACGGTAGAGCCTTACTGCTTAATCATTTTGGAATGGTCTCTAGTTTACCCCAAGAGGGTTGGCATGGCCTACACCCATCTGGATGGCTGTTGTACACTGTAGCCAACGAGAACGCACTTTAAGGAATATTCATGAATTGGCTGATTTTTGCTTTGCTCGCGCCGCTGATTTTTACGGTTGTTAATTTTGTTGATAAGCTGATCTTAGAAAAACACATTCGTAACCCATTGATGATGTCGCCCTTCGTTTCGGTGATGGCGTTCATCAACGGTACGATTTTATGGGTGCTGACGGGTTTCCCCGTGCTGTCTCTGCACGATACAGTGATCGTGATGTTCACGGGCTTGCTGACGGCCTTCGGTGCGGTGTTGTATTATCGGGCGCTGGCGACTGCTGAAACCAGCAAGGTGATCGTCCTCATCCAGATGCAGCCGGTGATGGTGCTGACGTTGGCCTTCCTGCTGCTCAACGAAACCATTACCGGACAGCAGCTTATCGGCTTCGTGCTGGTGCTCGGCGCGGTGATCGCCCTGTCGGTGCGCAAGGGTATGGGCGGCGTGCCAGCCTCCACCTTAATTCCCCTGCTCGCCGTCAATTTTCTATGGTCGCTTGCCGTCGTGCTGTTCAAGTTCGTGGCGGAAGATGGCGAGTTTACACGCTTTTTGGCCTATGAAAGCTGGGGGCTAACGCTGGGCGGTTTGCTCATTTATCTCTTCGTTCCACCGGTGCGCCGTGCTTTCCACGAGAATATTCGTCAGGTGCCGCGCCGCACTCTGGGTGTCATTGCCATCAACGAAACGATTTTTCTGGCGGCCAAGCTTCTCACACTGGCAGCGGTCGCGCTGGGGCAGCCGGCACTGGTGAGTGTGTTGGGTGGCACACAGGTATTCTTCGGCATTGTGGCCGGTTGGGTGCTGACGGTGATCGCGCCAACGGTGTATAAAGAGAATATCACCCGTGCTGAACTGCTGCGTAAAGGCGCAGTCGCGGTTGTGCTATTTATTGGCATCGGCTTCATAACCAATATTGGAAGCGTGAATGTAGGCTAGGCTCATGGGCGTATTGACCAACATCCTGTTTATTTCGAGTTATGTGGATTTGGGCGGTGGCGAAACCGCGCTGCTCAATCTGGTGGATAACCTCGACAGTACGCGCTTCCTGCCGCACCTGCTGGTACGGGCGGAAGGGCAGCTTGCCGTTGCATGGCGCAAACGCGGTTGGCCGGTTTACGTCATGCCGTGGCGCGGCGCGACGACCTACTTCATTCCCGCGTTGTGGGCGCAGCTTCCCATCAGCCGACGCATTGGCAGACTCATTCGCCAGCACAATATTCACCTCGTCCACAGCGACTACCATACCCTGCCGATGGCGCTGCCAGCCGGAGAACGGGCAGGGGTTCCGGTGCTGTGGTGGTGCTGGGGTTGGTGGTTTAAGCCCAAGTGGTGGCAGCAGTCATTTTTCCGGCGGCCTGCGGCGACCATCGCGCTTTCGAAAGCCATTAAAGCTGGTTTCCTCGGTGAACCGCCCTTCATGCCGCCCGACAGCGTTGACCTCATCTACACAGGTGTCGATACCATGCGCTTTCAACCCGGCTTGGACGGTTCCTCCGTGCGGCAGGATGCCCGTGTGCCGAAGGGTGCGCCGCTGGTCGCGCTGCTGGCACGCTTTCAGGATGTGAAAGGGCATGACGTGTTTCAGGAGATGGCGCGGCAGGTGGTGCGCATTATGCCAGAGGCGCATTTTGTGGTCGCGGGCGAGAACACGCAAACCAGCGCCGATAACGACTATAAGACACGCATCCTTGGCGCGGCGGCGAATGACCCCCTCTTAAAGAACAGTCTGCATTACCTTGGTTTCCGCGCCGACACCGAGCGCGTGATCGCGGCGGCGGATGTGGTGGTGTGCAGCTCCCACTTCGAAAGTTACGGCATGGTCAATATCGAGGCAATGGCTTCCGGTAAGCCGGTTGTCAGTACCAACAAGGGGGGGCCATCCGAAACGGTGGCGGATGGTGTAACCGGCTATCTCGTGCCGCCGAATGACGCGGCAGGCTTGGCCTTGCAGGTGATCGCGCTGCTCGATAACGCCGTGATGCGCGCGCGCATGGGCGCTGCTGGTCGGGCGCGTGTCGAAGCATTATTCTCCGTCAAGGCGATGGCCGCGCAGTACACCAAGGTTGTCGAGCGGGTGCTGAAAACATAAGGGATTATTTGCTTTGGTCAATAAGCTGCTGCCCCGCCTCAACCAGCGGCTTTGCCCAATGCAGTTCGGTGCCCACCCATGCCATATCGCTAAACTGGCTGTCCTTTTCGAGCAGTTTTGCCCACAGTTGCTTGGCTTCGGTGGCTTCCCCCAGCTTAAAGCGTGTGATAGCTAAACCTGCGGTGACGAGGTTTGCAGTCGCATCGAGCGACTGCGCCTTCAGATAATCCGCCAGCGCCTCCGCATAGCTGCCCAACGCGAAATAAGCCTCCGCGCGGTTGATATAACCTATCGCATTTTCTGGTTCAAGAATGATGACCTGATTGCAGTCGGCAATGCAGCGCTCGTAATTTTCCATGTCATAGTAGGCCGAGCCGCGCCTGACCAACAAGCTGATGTCGGCGGGTTTCAAGCTCACCGCGCGGTCGTAATGCTCAATCGCTTCGTTGGGTTGCTTGTTGCTCAAGTAGGCGCGGGCTAAGTCCGACTCATAATCGGCGAAGTCGGGATGCAAATTAATTGCTGTTATGTAATCGCTGATTGCTGCATCAAAATTTAAGTCGAAGCGGTGTGCATCTGCCCGTGCGGAATAGATAGCTGCGGCATAGTTCTTTAACTCGACATCAAACCCGTCTCTTTTGTGATGGGTAAGGTTGGCGCTTTTTTCAAGATTCGCATTCACAATTTTTAGCGCGGCAGTGTAATCGTCAATACCAGCTTGGTAGTTTTCTTTGTCATATACCCACAAGTGTGCGCGATTAAGATATGTTTCATTCGCCGCCTCAGGGTTTAAACGAATGGCTTGGTCATAATCCCTCAACGCAAGATCATAATTTTTTTGTCGTGCGTGAATTATTCCGCGTAGTCGGTAATTGCTACCATCGCGCGGCGACATCTGAATAACTTTATTATGATCCTCAATTGCTGCTTCTAAATCGCCTACTTGAAAATGCACCCAACCACGTCGCAATAACACATCTCTGTTTTTTCGGTTTAACCGAAGTAAGCATGTATAGGCGCTTATGGCTTCCGGGTACTGTCTTTGCTGCGCATATTGGTCAGCACGTTTGCGGTAACGATCAAAAATTGCACCTCCAATAAACAGAAGAACCACAGCTATAAGTGGAATTGGGTATTCAGGCATTTTTGAGTAGGTACATCAAGTTAACGATATACCACGATTGTATAACGTTATAGCGCTGGTAACGCTTGAGAGGGTATGAAATTAGTCTAGGCGTTCACTGAAACCGCTCATACTGCCACCCTTTCACCACTTCCCCAAGGTTTGTAAACTCGAACCATTAAATAAGAATTTTTGTGCTAAAATGATTTTATCTCTGTGCCATTGTGTCTTGGAGTCTCTGTGTTTATTCTCCTTTTCCTCTGTGTCTCTGTGGTTAAATCTTGTTTTGCATTTTCGGCGGCAGCCTCCCTCGCATCCGCCGAATTGGCAACGGCGGCAGCCATACGGGAGCATTCTGCCGAATGTGCGCCATTTCAGCGGACATAGCCGGGCGTCCCGCCGTCCCAAAATGACGATTCGGCGGATCGTCGCGAGCCAGCCGCCCGCCATTTCGGCAGATAAATTGCAATTTCCGCCATTTGTGCAGTTGAAATTAAGTGTTGAGAAGTGAGCTAGTTCGCCGCCGTCAGCGCAGGCAGCCTCGTCACCAACTTCGCCGCTGCATCGACCATCGCGGGCGGCCAACCGAGGACGCGCCGCTGCCAATCGGGGTCGGCATACGGGGTGTAGCGGGTGGGCAGCTTACGCCAGCGTTCAAGTGCCGCGTCCTGTTTGCCGGATTCAAACTCACCAACCGCCAGCGTTGCGCTAATCTGGTGCGTTTCAGGGTACAGCCGGTACGCTTCTTGAAAGTCGTCGAGCGCAGTAGCAATATCACCCTGCTGGAAGGCCAGCGCCCCGCGTCCGACAAAAGTGACCGCTTGTTCAGGGTCAAGCTCAATCGCCGCTTCGTAATCTTTAAGCGCCTGTTTGTCTTTGCCCATCCGTGCGTAT
>JAPUDW010000352.1:0-12106 GCA_027492915.1 Bacteroidota bacterium
GAGACCCTCCCGTTTTCTATCAATTACTTTGCAACCACCATCATGATAGTGCTAATTTGTTAGAAACCATTTGAGAAGGTCTGAAAATATCGAATAGTATATCCCACTGGAGTGTAGCATGATGCTGTCACTACAAACACGAGATTGTGATGCGGATTTCCTGTAGGGACGCGATACATCGCGTCCGGTTGACCCCAAACCTACTTTTCAAACGGTTTTTTGAGGCAAGACTACGCAAGGTGTTTTCACGCCTGTGTACCTTAACAACCGCATACGCATTTGGTTTTGACTATCGACTGCTGACTATAGACTACCGACTCTTTTGCAGCAATCTTGGCGGCGGCACACCCTTCGCCAAAATTGCAGCAAATCGCTCCCTCACATCCGCCGAACCGTTGGCAATTTAGCGAATACACGGCAGCGTCCCACCTGACATTTCAGCCCTTTTTTACAACTTTGCCATAACGATTGCAGAAAAACGCTGAAGTTAAGTATTTTGTGGCCGTGGCCGGTATTGTAAGGACTCGGCAATATGCGGTACTTCAATCCGGCGGCTGTCCTCTAAGTCGGCAATCGTTCGGCTGAGTTTAATCACCCGATGATACGAACGGGCGCTAAGTTGTAACCGCTTGGTCGAAACTTCGAGCAGTTGCTTCGCTTCCGGTGAAAGGTAGCATAACTGCTGAATTTCGCTGACACCCATGTCCGAGTTCGCGTAAAGTCCTGCGCGTCCTTCAAATCGTTTACGCTGGTGTTCACGGGCGCTTTCCACCCGTTTACGCACTTCCGCTGAAGTTTCAGCCCTTTCGTCGCTCATCAGGCGGTCATATTCAACCCGTGGGACATCAAGGTGTAAATCAATCCGGTCAAGCAGCGGCCCCGAAAGCCGCCCTTGATAGCGCGAAATCATGGTGGGTGAGCAGGTGCAGGCACGGGTACTATCACCGTAGTAACCACACGGGCAGGGGTTCATTGCCCCCACGAGCAGGAAGTTTGCAGGGAAGGTCATGCTGCCCTGCGCGCGGCTGATCGTCACAATCTTGTCCTCAATTGGCTGACGCATAACTTCCAACGTTTTAGAAGACATCTCCACGATCTCGTCAATGAACAACACCCCGCGATGCGCCATCGAAATTTCGCCGGGTTTGGGCATGGAGCCACCACCCACTAAACCAGCTTGCGAAATGGTGTGATGAGGGGCACGGAACGGGCGGGCTTGTACCAGCGGGCGCTCACCTTGAAGCACGTCCGCCACCGAGTAGATGCGCGTGACTTCGAGGGCTTCGTCAATAGTGAGCTTGGGTAAAATACCCGGCATAGCGCGGGCGAGCAGGGTTTTCCCGACACCCGGCGAACCGGATAGTAAGATATTGTGATTACCGCCCGCCGCAATTTCCAGCGCGCGCTTCACATGCTGCTGTCCCTTAATATCCGCGAAATCGACGATGCCATCTGGTAAGGTGCTGTCGTCAATCGTGAGAGGCGGTGGAACATAGGGCGAGATGATGTTCAGCCCGTAAAGATGCTCGACAAGTTGGCCGAGTGTCTCAATGGGAATGATCTCTAGCCCATTGATGAGTGCGGCTTGGGGTGCGTCCGATGCTGCCACATAAACCCGCTCAATGCCGGCTTGGTAGGCCGCATAAACCATCGGCATCACACCTTTGACATGCCGGACGCTGCCATCCAGCGAAAGTTCTCCAATAAACAGGCTGTTTTCAATCGCTGCGAGGGGAATTTGGTCGGTTGATGCCAGCACACCGACCGCAATCGCAAGATCATAGGCGGGGCCGTGCTTGGGAATATCGGCAGGTGATAAGTTGACAATATACACCTTGTTCGGGAATTGCAGATGCGAGTTTTTGACCGCCGCCCGAACCCGTTCACGGCTTTCCTTGACCGCGCTGTCGGGTAAGCCGACAATCGTAAACATCGGCAGGGTAGCACGCGGGTTAAAATCAACTTCAACTTCGATGATGCAGCCATCAAGACCAATGACCGCACAGGCGCGAACGATTGCCAGCATAAAAATTCTCAAATAGTGATAGACATTTCATATCAGTATATAGGGCATCGCGTATTGTGCGCCATTTAGAAATCGGTCGGTCAGCGTAAACAGTTACATTGACCAATTAGTCTAAAGGTTGAAGTGTACTTTCACCCGATTTGGGTCAGTCGCAGCCACATCCAGCGCGTGCGCGAACTCCCCTAATTCGAAGCGGTGTGAAATCAACGGTTCCACTTGAATTGCACCACTTTGTATCAGTGCGATACTTTGCGGGAAGGTGCGGTTGACGGCAAAACTGCCGATTATTTTAAGGTCACGTCGGAACACTTCATACGATGGGAACTTGACATGCGTTCCCTGCGGTGTAACGCCGAACACCCAGATTTTCCCTCGCGGTGCTGCATATTGGAATGTGCCTTCAAGTACGGCAGGTATACCCGTAGCATCCGCGACAATATCGTAACCATCCGGTGAAATAGCTTTCAATTTTGCCGCCTGCTGCCCGTCAGCAATGACCGTATGGGTTGCGCCAAGTTGTTCCGCCATTTGCAGTCGCCACGGTACAACATCGGTGACCACTACTCGCACAGCACCAGCCTGTTTGAGCGATTGGGCAACAAGGATGCCCATTGGCCCTGCGCCAAAAACTAACGCGCTGTCACCGGGGCGCACATTGATTTGTGTCATCCCCCACGCGACACACGCGAGTGGCTCGATAAGTGCCGCTGCCCCATACGACATATCGCCAATGGCGAACACATTCGCTTCCGGCGCGATCACATACTCCGCAAACGCCCCGCTGCGGGTGACACCGATGGCACGGAGTTTTTTACACTGGTTGGGTTCATTTCTTTGACAGTAGGCACAACGGTTGCAAGGGATATTGGGATCAGCCGTTATGCGGTCACCTACCTTAAAATTGGTGACATTTGCACCTACCGCAATAACCTCGCCGCTGAACTCGTGACCAGGAATAATCGGGTATTCAGCCTCATATTCCCCTTTGTAGATGTGCAAATCGGTACCGCAAATACCAGCGGCATGAACTTTAATTAGGACATCATCCGCTCCTGCGATGGGTTCTGCAACGCTGGTAACAATCGCCTGTTGTGGTTGAAGGATTTGAGCCGCTTTCATGATTCTATGGTTCCTTTAACCTTTCAAACCGCTGGACACCGATAAGCCTTTGATAATCCAGTTTTGGGCGAAAAAGTAGACGATGAGTACCGGAATGAGTGCAACCACCGACCCTGCCATCAGGAGTTCCCAACGGACTGTATATTGTCCTTGAAACGTGCTGAGTCCGACGGGTAATGTCCGCATGGACTCGGAATTGGTAACAACCAACGGCCATAGGAAGTCATTCCATGTACCGAGGAAGGTAAACACCGCTAGTGCTGCCAGTGCGGGTCGTGAATTGGGCAGCAGAATGCTCCACCAGATGCGCAGTGAAGATGCACCGTCGATACGTGCTGATTCGTCATAGTCCATCGGTAGACCGCGATAATATTGGCGCAGTAAGAAGATGCTGAATGCCGAAAAAGCAGGCGGCACAATCAGCGCGAGATAGCTATCAAACCAGCCTAACTGCCGGATCATCAAGAAGTTAGGCAGCAGCAGCACGGGAAACGGAATCATCAGCCCGATCAGATACAAGAAGAAGAGGGTGTCACGGCCTTTGAAACGTAAACGGGCGAATGCATACGCGGCTAATGACGACGTGATGAGTTGCACGATTGTCACGCTGGTTGCCACGAAGATGCTGTTCAAAAAGTAGCGATCAAACGGCAGAGCCGTAAGTGCAGTCGTGTAGTTCGAAATCATGAATGTCGATGGTATTAAGCGCGGTGGGAATTCACGCAAAATATCGGTGGGTGTTTTAAGCGATGTGCTAACCATCCAAACAAACGGCAGCACCATGATAAATGAACCCAGCAGAAGCACAATGTGTGCGGCCAAGTGTCCCCACGGAATTCCATTGGACTGACGCGGTTTGTTGTAGGTCGTCTGTGTCATGAATGCGTCTCCTAATCCGTTTCGTAGTAAACCCAGCGCCGCTGTAAATAGGTTTGGAGTATGGTCACTGCGAATACGATAGCAAACAGTACCCACGAAATTGCGGCTGCTTTCCCCATACGTTGGAAGCTGAATGCATTTTGGTAAATATAGGTGACGATGGATGCTGCGGCGTTGGGGAGCTGTCGCTGTGTATTGGCGGACATAATGATGGGTTCGGTAAAGATTTGGAATGCACCCAACATTTGGATCACAAGCAGGAAGAATGTCGTCGGGCTAACCAGCGGAATGGTTACGTAGCGCATCAAATGTCTCCGGCTTGCACCATCGACCTTTGCCGCGTCGTACAACGTTTCTGGCACCGCTTGCAAGGCTGCAAGATAAATCACCATCGTGAAACCGACATTTTTCCAGATCGTGAAAATGGCTACGCTGACGAGCGCCCATCCCGGCCAGATACCGCCTGCAGAGGCATTTAAGAAATCGGGTGGGGTAATTGCTTTTACAGATGCCAGCAGATCTGGTGAATTTTGAACGAGGGGTAAGCTTAGCAGTGTCCCTTTAAGTTGCCAAACACTCGCTGCGATAACACCGGTTTGTTGATTAAACAGAAACCGGAATACCATCGCCGCAGCAACGACGCTCGCAACGACTGGCATAAAGTACAACATGCGATACAGTTTCGCGCCTCGCAAACCAGAATTAAGTATATTGGCAAGAATGAATCCGATAATAAGCTGCACTGGAACAATAAGTACCGTGTACCAAAATGTATTTTTGACAACCGTTCCAAACATAGGGTCGGTCGTAAATAACTCAACGTAATTCGCCGTGCCAATAAACTTGGGCGGCGTAATGAGATCCCACTGCTGAAAACTGATGAAGAATGAAACGGCAATCGGGATAAGTACAAAAATGATGAAGCCGATGAGGCTGGGGAGCAGAAATAAATAACCTTCAAATTGTTGATCGGCTCGCCAAATACCGATACCAAGCTTGTAGCGGAGTTTTTCCGAGAAGGAGAGATGCTCAGATGTTGTTGTGGTCGGTGATACGTTACTGGCGCGATCCATAATTCATCTGTCTCCGTTCAACCTTGAATAAAACGCGGGGCAGAGAAAATCCTCCAACCCCGCGTCAAATGAACTACACGCAGTAGCAGCTTGCTAGCGCTGCAAGACTACTTCGGATAGCCCTTATCAGTCAGGAACGTGTTTACACTGTCGCACAAACCGGGGAGTACATCCGCAGCCTGAGCTTCACCCGCCCAAATTGAAGTTAAGACAGGGCTGATAATGGTGCTGTTGAGTTCACCCCATTCCGGGAACCAACCGTTGCCATTCGGCGCGGCTGATTCAGCATCGATCAACCATGCTTGCTTGTTTGCAGGTGCACGATTTTCATCCAAGAATATAGCCGAATTCGCACCTGATTTGGTGGGAGGGAAAGCATCGCCGGCTGAGAAGTAAACGGCCTGACCACCTTCTGGTGATTGCAGGAATTGCAGGAATGTCCATGCATCTTCCGGTTGGTCAGTCAATGCGCTGATAACCCATGCTGCACCGTTGGTGCTGCCTGCTTGGCGACCACCACTGGGTGCCAGCGGAACAGCGGCGACATCATAGTTGACACCGGCTGCATTCAGAGCCGGAACACGGCTCGCGTTCTGGATAAACATCGAAGCCTGACCGGACAGGAATACCGCTTGATCTCCACCAGCTTGGCCGAGGTTAGCATCACGCCATGCGATTTCATCATTCATCAGGCCCGCAAGGAATTCAACGCCCTCAATTGATTCAGGCGTACTAAGACGGCATTCGCTCGGTGCGAACATATCATCCAAAACCGCACCACCATTGCCACCGACGAAGTTGAAGTACTTGCCGCCTTCCATCGCAAAACCGTAGCGGGTTACGCGGCCAGTATCGTCCTTGATCGTCAGGGCTTCAGCCGCAGCATGGAGGTCGTCCCAAGTCCATTCGTCCGTCGGATATTCCAGACCTGCTGCGTCGAAATCGTCTTTGTTGTAATACAGCGTTTCTACTGCACTGTCCCGCGGGAAGCCGTAAACAACACCATCCAAAGAGGTGCTTTCGAGCGCACCCGGCCAGTAATCTTCACGATCTAAGCCTGCTTCTTCAATGAACGGGTCAAGACTTTGGATCAATCCACTGGCTGCATAACGCTGAACAGGAGTCATAAAGAATACATCGGGGATTGCAGTGCCATCACCAGCAGCGAACAGGGTGTCCATCTTGGTGAAATAATCACCCCACGGTTGTGACCACAGTTCAACCTTCACGTTCGGATTGGCTTTCATGTAGGCATCCGCTACCTGTTGGTGAACAGCAATTTCTTCAGGGCTGCCCCACATACCCCACAAAAGGGTCGTCTCATCCTGAGCGACCGCTACGTTACTAAATGCTGCGATTACCAAAACAATCAACAAAATACCTGTAAAACGTTTCCTCATATTATCGCTCCTATGCTTGATGAAACGTGCGAAACTCTTCCCAACAAAATCGATTATAACGCCTTCGCGATGTTATGCCATTAATACCTTAGAACCACCTTCTTACACCGGCCCGCCACCAGCGTGAATAACAAAATCGTTACTTTCGGTTAATCTTGCTGCCTCCGGTTTGGCTGCAAGCAGATCGTCAAAAAGCGGAAGTTTTCCGGTTTGTACTGCATGTTCAGCATATAGATACATCGAAGCTGACCAACCCTGTAGGTCAAAACCCATCGCATGACCGCTGACACCATGCATCCACTCGTTAAAACCCTCGTTTTCGCCTCTTCCCTGTAAGTTGGAGCTTGCCAATGAGGCTAATAGTCGCTCCGCTTCTGATTGCCACTTGTGCCGTACCAACGCCGCCACATGGAAGCCGCCGACCATCGGCCAGATACCCCCATTATGATATTGATGAGGTAGATTAAGGTTACGGCTGCGGTAATAAGAACGCCAATCACTTTCGCCGGGATGAATCGGTGGATAGATCGCTTTGCTCGGAGATGGTTCAGCAATACCAACTTGGTACATAAAGCGCAGGATATGCTCACTGCGGTGGTAATCAGCGATGCCTGTCAAAATGGCGAGGCAGTTACCCAACGTGTCGCACCAATCGCCGTACTCACGGAATGCAACCCACGGCAGGTAATAGGGGCGGCTCGAAATCGTGCCGATGTTATGGTACAGCATATACCATTCGAGTCGAATGCTTTTAAGCCGTTCAAGCTGTTCGGCAAAGTGTTCCGCGACCCAGCAGCGGTCGATCCACATCAGTAAATTGATACGCTCGTGTATTTGTGCGGCGTTGACATGAACTTGATGACCTGTCGTTTCGGCAGTTAATCGCTGCCACATTTGTTCATAGGCCAATACTGCGGCATAGTACAAACTGTTGTCGTACAGCGTGTTATAGCGAACGGCGATCAGATCCATCCAGTTACCGGCTTCAGGTATTTCGAGCAAACCGCACTCGTTCATGTCCTGATATTCAAGCCATTTGAGGGCGTTTGAAATCGTTAACCAGTGATCGCGTAAAAATTGAACATCACCTGTGGCTTGTAAATGGGCGAAATGGAGCAAGATGAACCATAAATTGGTATCAACCGCGCCTGCGTTTTCGGTACTGATGTAACCGTTGTCCGGGTTGACGTTCAGCGGAATTAAGCCGCGCTTGGACTGATATGTGCCGAGGGTGATGAGGCTCGCCCGCGCAGTTCCGATCAGTTGTGCATCGCCGCTGGCGAATGCCCCTAGCGAAATCACACCGTTGTCTCGTGCCCAAACTTGGGGATAGCCTGCTGCTAACCCTGAGGCACGGAAGCCGCTGGGTGTTGCACAGCGATAGAGAACTTCTAATGCTTTGTCATGCGCTTGCTTAAGTGTTTGGTTGTCAGTGAGCATGTCTTTTGTCCTCGAAATTATGTGCCTATTTTAGCACCTTCTGGTAGTGTTGTAATGCAGCCAATCCTTTGCTTATTCAGGTGTTTGTACAGGCCAATGGGTCACATCAGTCGCTCAAGTTATGCTATGATGAAGGAGCGAAATGCTTCTCGCTTCTTGTTATATTCCCGTTTTTAAGATGATGAAACATGTGATGCATAGGGTGAATTTTCCTCACCAGATCAAGCTGTGGCTGTGTAAAAAAGGATTGTTATCCTTAGTATTACTTATGATGTTACTTCCCATGTTGATTTATGTTCAATCGGATAGTGACCTAACATTAGAGCAAAGACAACTCCATTTGTTACAAATAGTAATGAAATCAGTGAAGCACTTTATATTGCGACCTTTTAACGTACTCAATGAAGTTTGCAGTTTGGATCATGGAGCGCCGGTCACTTTGGAGTGTTGCAAGGAGGCAGTTATGGATGATAATAGTCAAAGGTTACATGTACAGGTATTTGGGCATGTGCAGGGAGTCAGTTTCCGCTATTACACCCAACTCCGTGCCAAAGAACTTGGTTTAACTGGCTGGGTGCGCAACCGACCGGACGGCAGTGTTGAAGTGATTGCTGAGGGCAATCGTAATCGCCTTGAAGATTTATTGGCTTTTTTGCATCAGGGATCGCCAGCCGCTGATGTTACGAATGTGAACGTGGATTGGTTGGCTGCAAACGGAGAGTTTTCTGATTTCCGTGTGCGATGAAACAGTGATATGAAAGCGATAATTATGGAGCAAGTATCTCGTAAAGAGTTGAAAAAAGTCGTTGCCGAAATCGCCGGTTTATTGGGGGAAAAACTTCCGACACCAAAAGAGCATATCAGAAGGCTCGTGATTCTTCGTGGGGTGGATTACGCCCGTAAACTTTGGGAAGAAACGCTCGCCATTGAAGAAAATGGCGGGATGATGCTGCCGGATAACACTCGCCGCCGGACGGTTGGTGGCGTGTACTTTCACCTTGCGCGTATTCAACTTTCGCCAGAACACCGCGCGCTTGTATTTCCAAGTCAATGGAAAAAAGATCTAAAACTGCCTAAGCCGCCTTCAGTACCGTTGCTCAGTTGGAATTAACGCCTTGCGATCATCGAAAAGTTACGTGCTAATCAAGGAGAAATAACATCCATGAAAATCGTGTTGACAGGTCGCCCCGGCTCAGTAGAAAAGCGACCGGAAGTAGTCATTACCACTATGTCACATGTGGCGGCCATCCCCAACTTGGCTTCTGGGATTCCGATACCACCTCAAATCCCTACTCTTTATACGATCTACATGACACCTAATCAGTGGGCATTAGTCGAGAATTCGATACAAGACCCTGAAGATAAGTTGCATATCGAAGGGGTAACTGCACCTGACCCCGAATCGAACGGTATGGCTGTATTTGTGGGTAATATTCGCAGTGAATTGATGAGTCTAAAGCATCATGAAGCACAGTTAGCGGCTGCGCCACCGAAACCTCCGAAAGCGCCTAAGGTGGAAAAGCCTGTCGCTGATCCGGCACCCGTATCGCCTACGCCCCCCAGCGCCCAACCATCACCTGCGAAGCCACCTAAAAAATCCCGCTTCGACGACATTGGTGTCGAATCCGTCGTGCCAAAACCCTCAGTTTTACCCGCCGTGGGTGCTGGTGTACCCCCCGAAATTGCTCCTAAGTTAAGTGAGCTGTATGCTTCAGCCAATTTGTTTAAGCAAAAGGTGGCGAGTATCCTTGCTAAACCAAAAGACCAGCAGTTCGGTTTGGAAATGACACAAAAACTGCTCAAAAATGTTGAAGATGAAATTGCGGCAATTGAAAGTAAGTTTAAGAAGTAGATTGGCAATTGGGTAATGGATAGCGGGTAAGATAATGGTCTTACCCGCTTTGATTTCAGGCCTTGGCACCGATACCAACTTTTCGAGTAATTCTGCTGACCATACCACTAATCAAACTACGTTCTTCTTGCGTGAATGCTTTCGTGAGCCAGATTAGCAGGAGGTAGCTAACAATACCTAAACCTATGGTGATAAACAGGTTGACCTGCAAGTCATGAAGAATCAGGATTATAGCGCCCATACCGATTGCGGAAGCTAATACACGCAGCAAATGTCGGAAACCCAACCCCGGTCCAAACTCCCGTCGGAACAGAATATAAAACAGAGAAGCTGCGTAAGTATCACTAACGACAGTCGCGAATGCTGCACCAATCATACCTAGCGGACGAATAAGGACGACATTAACCACCACATTGACCACCGATTGTGTCACATTGATACGTGCAGCCGCACGTTCTTTGACAATCGCCGTCGTCATATTGCCGCAGAAGTTGTTGTATAACACAAACGGCAGATCCCAGATGATGATGAAGAACGCGATATATGCGGCGCGGTTTTCTGGCTTGTAAAGCGTACTGATGAGCGGTTCCGCGAGCAGCATCCCCCCAATAGCGAGGGGCAAACTAAGTACCAACATCATCTTTACCGACCGGAAGTACCAGCGCGGCGCTTTGGTCGGGTCACCGGCGTGTTCGCGGGCAAGTGTCGGCTGGAAAGCGTCGTTAAAAGCTTGTGCCAATGTTGTAAAATTTAGCGTTAGATTGTAAGCAATGCTGTACCAACCGATTTCCGCAGGGCTGAACGCGAAAAGGTTCAAGATGATACGGTCAGCAAAACGGTTCGAAGTAAGCGCAAACTGGATGAGGCCGAACGGCAGCCCATACATGAGAATGCTCCACCACATGCCTGCGTTGAGGTGAAAGCGGGGAGGGCCAAAGTTGTTCCGTTTCACAACCCGGTACGCCAAAAAGATGAGTATCGGAATGTTAATAAATCCTGCGATGATGAGCCAGAAAAAACTCTTACTGATGCTAACAAGGATAAAGCCAGCGATCAGGATAACAATTTGCCCGATAACCTCAAATATTTGCTTTATATCGACCCGTTCATTTCCTTCGATTACCATCATGAGCGGGATAAGGAAAGCTTGGAAAAAATAGGTGCCGCAGAACAGAATAACTGCAAGGATTATTTCTTCCGAATATGGCTTTAGGAATATGAATGCGGTACCTATAGTGACAATCGATGTCACAACGGCGAGAATTAATCGCAGCACCACCATATCCCAGAAGTAGCGTCCTGTTGCTGTGCGATCACGGGCAATTTCGCGCCTAAAATATTGCGTGATACCCAAATCACCTAGCACATTAAAGTACGACACCCATGAAATAATAACGTTATAGGTTCCAAATTGGGTATCACCAAGGGTACGAACTACAAAGATTTGAAAGAGGAAACTGACGACGCGTAATGCCATCTGAGAGCCGACGCCGAAAACGGTGTTGCGAAGGATGATACGACCTGCGCTGCGGTTTTCTGTGGGTGTGTTGTTTTCACTAGACATTCATCTTGCCTATCGTTATGGGGTCGCTGCGTAAAATACCATAGACGACCTTGCCCTATTTTACAATGTAAACTTGCTGCTCAAGTCGTGATGAACAGCGCCGTCAGTATGGCACGATGAGCTAACAGCCACCTTGCGTGACCTTACCTTGACTTCAATTGACCGTGACTTTATAATCGCGTCACTGTCGAACAATGAACTGAGGAGAAACAACTCGTGGGTCCGCTGCCAAAACGTAGACATTCCCCCAGCCGTCGTGGCAAACGTCGTGCACACGATGCGCTGAGCCTCAACCACCTGATCGTGTGTGAAAACTGTGGTGAATACCACGTTGCCCACCATGTTTGCCCGAAATGTGGAACCTATAAGGGTGAAACGGTTGTTGAAGTTAAAGAAGCGTAAGCATAACCGCAAACGTTAATAAGAGCCGCACTGCGATGAACAGAGCGGCTTTTATTTTGTATGTTTCCGGTAATGCTGCAACGATTCGGATGCCGGTGTGTTTCTAAAGTCATATTCAGTCGTCTAAGGATAAGAGCATGGTGGATTGGAAGAAAGTAGCATTTGTATTTCCAGGGCAAGGGTCGCAAACGGTAGGTATGGGCAAGGACTTAGCCGAGACCTATTCGGTTGTACGTCAGACCTTTGAGCAGGCGGATAGCATCCTTGGCTTTTCGTTGAGCGATTTATGTTTTAACGGTTCCGAAGATGCGCTCAATGACACCTACAACACTCAACCTGCATTGTATACCG
>JAPUDW010000352.1:12116-25845 GCA_027492915.1 Bacteroidota bacterium
GTGTGGCGACGCTGCGGGCGCTGCAATCTGAATTTCCGTCAGCCGTGCCATCCTTCGCAGCAGGGCATAGTTTGGGCGAGTTTACGGCGCTGGCTGCGGCTGGTGCAGTCTCATTTGAGGATGGGCTGCGCTTGGTGCGGGAACGCGGTCGGTTGATGCAAGCGGCGGGTACCAAACGCCCCGGTGCGATGGCGGCTGTGTTGGGGTTGGATGCACCTCAAATACGTGAGATTTGCGCACAAGCCAGCCAGCAAACGGGCGGGGTGCTCATTCTTGCCAACGATAACTGCCCCGGACAGAGTGTGATTTCAGGAGATTCAGCCACCCTTGAAGTCGGTATGCAATTACTGAGTGAAGCGAAGGCTAAGAGAGTGGTTAAGCTGGCAATTAGTATCGCTGCGCATTCACCGCTGATGGAAAGTGCCTCGGCAGAATTCCGGCAGGTTCTTGCGGCTACTCAATTTTTGACCCCCGGTGTTCCGGTTTACGGCAACGTGGATGCGTCACCAATTGCAGATGTGGATGCAATTCGCCATGAACTTGATTTGCAGCTTACCAATTCGGTGCGCTGGACAGAATCGGTACAGGCGATGGTAGCAGCCGGTGCAGATACGTTTATCGAGCTTGGCCCGAAGGACGTTTTGGTCGGGTTGCTTAAGCGGATTGACCGTTCAACCTCTGGTAAGGCAATTAACAGCGTCGAAAGTTTACAGAAATTCGCTGCCGAGAATCAATAAGGCATTTTGCACAACCATTTACGCTAACCATACTGCAACCTGCCACATTGACAGTTGCTTATTCAAGAGTCACAATACGGATGCAAACTTTTATGAGGATCAACATAAAATGTTGATGACTGCCACTACCACTAATATGGATACTATTTGCATAACATGACCCGGTGGGGGCTTGTCCAGTTTGCTACGGTTAGTTGACACAGCACCCCACAACGGGGTGTTTTTGTTTGTTCAGGCAGATACATTGGAGGTCATTTTTGGTTACACAAGAGAATTCACAGGTAAGTTTGGATACGCCGCAGTTCGTGGTGCCGCCAGCCAATCGTATTCCGGTTAATCATTATCCGGCGGATATGATGGCGATTCCACCATCCAGAATGTTTTTGATTCGCGATGCGCTGAAGAAATACAAGGAAGTTGCTGGTGCGGATGCACCAACCTTCGACGCATCACAGGGTGACGGTGGGGCAAGTTTGCCGGGTGTGCCAGCCGAAATTTTGCAGCGGGCAGCCGAACTGCAAATCAAACATGGTACAGCCTATGACCAACCTTGGGGGACACCGATGTTCCGCAAGGCGGCGGTCGAGCAGTATTGGAAGTTGGATGCAGCGACAGGCTGGGGCGAACCCAATATTTGCTTTGTGCAAGGTGGCCGTGACGGCTTGCAAAAAGCCTATGGGGCGATGTTAGCGCTGGGTAATAAGGAAACGGGGGATGCGCTGGTCGTTAGCCGTGTGCCGTGGATTACCTATAACTGGGGACCCTACATGGCGGGGCTGAACGTTTTGTTGGCTCCGGGTAATCCAGCAGAAGGATGGCGCTATACACCGGAGTCGATCAAAGCGACAGCCGAATTTGCGGCTAAAGAGGGTCGTAAGATTGCCGGTATTGTGATTACATCACCGGATAACCCAACAGGGCGAACCATTCCTGTTGAGGAACAGATCGAATTGGCACGGGCAGCTTTAGAAAATGGTTATGCCTTCGTGCTATTCGACTGGATTTACCATTGGGTGACGGATGGTGGGCCATCAGACATTAATGTGGTTTTGAATGCATTTCCGCCAGAACAGCGGGAACGGTTGATTTTCCTTGATGGTATTACCAAGAGTTTGGGTGGCAGCAACGTCCGAAGTGCGCATCTGGTTGCTGGCAAGAAGGTCATTGATTTTATTACTAGCCAAGCATCACATGGGGTTGTGCCAGCCTTTTTTGCGCAGGCAGTTGCCATTTCGGCTTATGAAATGGGCTTTGGTAAAGCGGCAGCAAGCATCATCGAGCCATGCCGTGAAAGCCGGAAGATTTTGCGCCGTGAACTGGCTGCAACAGGCGTGAATGCCATTATGGGTGATGGCTATTATGCCTTTATTGACTGCGAACCATTTATTAAGGCGGGCGGGTTAACTGACAGCGAAGCCTTGATGAGCTACCTTTCAGAGCAGTATGGTGTGGCTGTGGTAGCGGGTGTTTACTTCTCAGATGCAGGCAAGAACTGGGTACGGTTTTCATATGCATTACCACCTGAAAAGACCGAAAAAGCCTATCGACGGATGTACGAAGGCTTGAGCAATTTGGGCAAGTAGCCTGAATAAGTCGATAAAGTGAGGAGAGGCACATCTACGGGTGTGCCTTTTTATTTGTGCATGTACCTGATAAACAGGTGATAACAGGCAACATTAAGGAGATAATTACGAGATAGGAATCATTTTAATAATCATAAGTGTGAATTAATAACGAAATTTATGCTTCCAAGTAAAAATAGGCTTATAATTATTAATAATGTGTAATAGAAAGCTGTCAGCTTGTTTGAGGAGCTGTTTATGTCACTTAATTTCATCATGGTTTGTTTGGGAATATCCATGATCCTTTCGATAACACTCGTTATACGAGTGTGGGGGCAGCGGCAGGATTCCGGTCATTCGGCTACCCTAATCGCAGCATTAATGACTGCCGTGTTTTGGTGGACATTATGGTATGTCTTGGAACTCATCACGCCGAATGCGGAGTTCAAGTTACTGTTTAATAAGGTCAAGTTCGTCGGCATCGTGTTTGTGCCGGTCATATGGATGTTATTCAGTCTTCAATATACGGGCCGCACCCAATGGTTATCTTCTCAACGGATTGCACTTTTAAGTATAGTCCCATGCCTCACGCTTGGGCTAATCGTCACGAATGATTATCACCATTTGTTCTGGGGGACGATTGGTGTTACCGATTTAGGTGGGTATTCGGTTGTTTCGTCAGTACGCGGGCTATGGTTCTGGGTACACTCTTTGTATTCCTACCTCTTGATTACGGTAGCTTCTTATCTCTTGTTCCGTCAGTTTGCCGGTTCACCGGGTTTATACCGTCGCCAGTTATTTGCGCTGCTGGTAACGGTCGCTGCGCCGATGGTCGCGAATGCCATTACGATATTCGGTAATCAACAGCTCGATATTACACCGTTTTCCTTCACGATTACGGGGTTGGCCTTAACATGGGGTTTGCTGCGGTTCCAACTGCTAAACCTTGTGCCGATTGCCCGAAATGTCGTGGTCGATAATATGAATGATGGCGTGATTGTGCTCGATGCACATGATCGAATCGTCGATTTGAACCCTGCGGCAAAGCAAATTATTAACCAGCCAATGATTGACCCGATTGGTAAGCCAGTTGCACAGGTGATTAACCTCGTAAGTCAACGACCGGATTTAACCGAGGAAATACGAGCATCAAGCGGTTGGCAGAACGAAATTGAAGTTAATCGGAAAAATGGCAAAGGCGTTTTGGATGTGCGCATCTCGCCGCTTTATGACCGCCGGCATCAAGTATCTGGACGTATTATTATGTTTCGGGATGTTACCGACCGTAAACAGGCTGAACAACAGATCCGTTCCCAGAATGAGGAACTGATAGAGGTTAACCGCGATCTGGTCGAAGCCCGAAAACAAGCGGATTACCTGACGCAGCTCAAGAGTCAGTTTTTGGCGACCATGTCCCATGAATTGCGTACTCCCTTGAACGCGATTATCGGCTACACTGAAATCCAGTTGGCGGGTATGACAGGCACATTGAACGATGAGCAGAATGATTATCAGGAACGTGTGTTAGCCAACGCCGTTCATTTGCTGGGTTTGATTAATGATGTGCTTGATCTTTCGAAAATTGAGGCAGGGCGTATGGATTTAATCCAGAAGCCGTTTAACCTTAAAAAGTGGCTGGACGAAATTGTTTTGCAGAACAGGGTGCTGGCGGAAGAAAAGAAACTGCGCTTTGAAGTCGAACTAGACCCCCAGTTACCAGAAGTTATGATTGCCGATTCAGCACGGTTGAAGCAGGTGGTTATCAATTTGCTATCGAATGCCGCTAAGTTCACCGATGAAGGCTACATCAAAATCGAGATGACCCGCAACGATCTTGAGACATGGAAGATTAATGTAAGTGACAGCGGCGTTGGCATTCCATCCCATGCTCAGGAAACGATTTTTGAAGAATTTCGTCAGGTGGATGGCAGCACACGTCGCCAGCATGGTGGCACCGGCTTGGGTCTGGCGATTGTCCGTAAGCTGGTGCTGATGATGAGTGGCAGTATTCGTCTCAAAAGCGAGGTTGGTAAAGGAAGTGCCTTTACCATTATTTTGCCTTATATAACCGAAACGGCGAAAGCAGTGATTCCGGCTGAAGTAACACGTATGGAGACGCAAGCGATATGATGAGTTCAATGATGCCTCTGTTCCGCGAACTTGCGTTGGGTGAAACCAACAAGTGGACGGTTTTGATTGTTGATGATGAACCCGATAATCGGGTAATTGCCGAAAAGGTTCTGCTGTACAGCGGTGCGAAAGTGCATACTGCGGTTCATGGTGAGGACGGCTTAGATAAACTGGAGCAACTAAACCCATCATTTATATTGCTTGATCTTTCCATGCCGGTGATGGATGGCTGGGAGATGTTAAAACTACTTCGCTCAAATTCCGTTACTGCTTCTATTCCGGTGATCGCACTGACGGCTCATGCAATGGCAGGCGACCGCGAGAAAGTGATGGAGGCGGGGTTCAATGGCTATATTGCTAAACCGTTTCGGCTCGGTTCCTTTATTGCAGACATTAAAGCCTGTTTTCGGGAGTTAGTCGAACAAGAGAAGGTGCAGGTCATATAATGGCTGAGCGCGAATGGCAGATTATTGTTGTTGAGGATGAATTCGATAGCGAGCAGTTGATCTATAAGATTTTAACGTATCACGGCATCAATGTATTGATGGCGCGTAACGGCAAAGAGTGCCTTAGTCTCTTAGATCGCGTTCATCCGACTTTCATTGTGACAGATTTAGCCATGCCGGTGATGGATGGCTGGGAAACCTTGAGTGCCATTCGCGCCAACCCGCAAACTGAAAAGATTCCGGTAGTCGCTATGACCGCCTATCATTCATCCGATGTTGCTGAGCAAGCATTGAATGCAGGATTTGATGCCTTCTTTACCAAACCGATTAGTGCGCGGTATTTTGTTGAAAGCCTCGCCAAGTTGATCTAAACCTTAGGCAACTGTCGCCATAAATAGGCGAACAGACTAAGCTTTTGCGACCCCCGTGTTGTAATAGGTCTGGTTTTCGCCTTCGCGACCACGAACCACACGTTTGCCTTTCAGTGTACCTTTGGTTTCGGTTACGACGGTGTGCTGCTGTTCATAGTCATCTTTCTCAAAGTAGATGACGACCCAATCATTGGTTTTTTCCAACTTGTGCGCCTGCGCTGTGTTGGAAAACATGACGGTGAATTTCCAATTATCGCGCTTGGTATTCAAAATAGATAACCATGTTTCATTTTTGGGGTTAAAACGTTTCGGGGCAATCTTCGGTAATTTGCCTGCTTCCGCTTTTTTGCGATAGTCGGCATCAATATCCAGCAGTAGTTCAATGTTGGGCCGATCACCTTGTTTCGGGACTGCCGAATCAGATGTACGAGCCTTCTGACCCATGCGTGCCGAACGGTTGAGAATCCCTGCTAAGGCTGTTTTAACGCCGTCGATCCGCTTTGCGCCGAACCCCTCGACTGTTGCGAGTTCACCGTTGTGCGCGGATTCTTCAAGTTCAGGCAGTGTTTTAATGTGCAGTTGGTCGCTAATACGCCCCGCCAGTTCCCTGCCAATTCCCGGCACGTTCGAGAATAGGTTTTCCGGCGTATTGGTGGCCTCTAACTCGTCCAGCAGGGCGGATTTACCGGACGATATATATTCACCAATGATTGCGGTGATGCCACTGCCGATATTCGGTAGGTCATCAAGTTTATCGGTTTGATCTTTGTGGATGAAACTGGCAACTGATTTTTTAGTATTGCGAATAGTTTCTGCGCCTTCACGGTAGGCACGTACACGAAATGGGTTAGCGTTTTGGACTTCAAGGTGGTCTGCGATACGTTCTAGTACCTGTGCGATTTGGGCGTTGCTTTCACCTTTTGCCATGTGCTTTCTCCATTCTCAAGAGAAGATATTTACCTTTATGACAATTTTAAGTATAAGTGTTGCTGTAGTGCAGGCGTTGAGCTAATGAGGCAAAATTTCTTACCCACATGGCTTAGTGGAAAAAGGATTTATGAAAAAAGAATTGGGTATGTAAAAAATACCCTAAAGCACTACATGGTTTTGGGTGAATTCCTTTATAGTGTGGGAATTAGCATTGCTTTAGTATTGTTATTAAGATTGTAATGGAGTTTGATATGAATCGCCCCACACGTCGTATGCCGAACCTTGACGCAAACGATCCGGTTACACGCTGGGGAACTGCGTCATTAGGCTCGGAATCTAAGATCAAATTGTTGATGATTGGATTGACCGAAACATTAGTGATCCAACTGGATCGCCCGATGATTATTGGGCGGTCTGATCGCGAAACGGGTTTCGAGGTCGATGTAGATTTGACACCCTTTGGTGCAGCCGAGCATGGGGTCTCCCGCCAGCATGTGAGCCTCGAACTGGTTCACAAAACGGTGATGATAACCGACCTCAATAGTACGAATGGCACCTATCTCAACGAGCAGCGGTTACTACCCCAGCAGCGGCGTGTTGTGCGTGATAGTGATGAAATTCGGCTGGGTAAAATGGTGCTGCGTGTGTTTTTCTAATACACACATGGGGTGTCGCTTCATCATTCTTCTTTAAAACGAAATGTACAACCTAAATATTCACAAACTCTAGATACTCAGTCGTGGCTTTGCTTAAATCGCTGTAGAAACCGCGTTTAGTGTCGTCTTTGACGGCAATTGCCAATTGGTACATAGCCTCGTGGCTCATCGTTGCCAGAGCCTCACGCGGGACGCGGCTGCCCTCCGTTTTGAACTTAAATGGACGACCGAAGTTGACATTGATCTTTGGACGCTGAAAACGGAACAGCTTCTTATTCCAGCCAATCGCGCCGGAAATCGCTGTTGGGATAATCACTGCGTCGGCTTTGGTCGCCACGAACGCCAGCCCATCCTTCGCCTCGGCGAGTCCTTCAGGGTGTCGGTGGCCTTCGGGCGCGATAAGGACAAGCTGCCCATTCTTAATCAGTTCAATCGAGTTGGTGAGTGCCTTGCGGTCAATTTCACCGCGATTGATTGTATAGGCTCCCCACCAGCGCACGAATGGCCCGATGATCGGATGATGCATATTTTCGATCTTGGTCATCGGGATAACGAAGCGATTGGTCACAGCCCCCATACACAGCACTGGATCAATCATCGAGATGTGGTTCATCATGATGATCGTGGGGCCATTGGCGGGGATGTTTTCCAACCCGGTGACGTTTACATCCCATATCACTTTAAAGCCCAGCGACCGAATAAATCCACGCAGCAGTACCCGCCGCCAGCGCAGGCGGGGCTGCCGCTCAACGTAGGATTGTACTTCTGCCGAAACGGTCATTTCGCGCCAGTCCTCTGGTTGCGCCGTCCTCCCGGTGGCGGACGCTTTTTCTTTTCCTTGGTCTTACGCGCTGGTGCAGCAGGGGCAGGGCGACGCTTACCGGGTGTGGGTGGGCGCTCGATATACGGTTTACCACTTTCGCGGCGGGCAGCGGCTTTGCCCTTGATGTTGCTCAGTTCAGCAGCGGGTGATTTGAGCGCCGCTAAATCTTTAGCGGCCAGTTCGCGCCATTCGCCGGGGCGCAGTGTGCCGAGCATCAGCTTGCCCATCTGGGTGCGGATGAGTGAACGGACGGTGTGTCCGAACAGCGAAGCCGTTCTACGGATTTGGCGTTTTTTGCCCTCAGTCATGACAATCCGCAGCGTGGTTTCCTTCTCGCCGCCTTCCATCACATGGATGTAGCAGGGGCCAGTGTAGTCGATTGTGCCGTCCTCGTTTTCGAGTTCGACACCTTTTTGCCATTGCGTCAGTGTTTCCTGCGTGGGAAGCCCGCTCACCACAACCTTATAAGTTTTGGTGTGGCGGTAGCGCGGATGGGTGAGCATATTCGCCAACTCGCCGTCGTTGGTCAGCACCATCAAACCTTCGCTGTCCGCGTCCAGCCGACCTGCACTAAACAGATGCTCTTTAAACGGCAGGTAATCAACGATAATTTTGCGCGTGTCACCTTCATGCGGCTCGTCGGTGGACAGCACATATTTGGGCTTATTAAATGCGATATACAGCTTTTGCTCAGGAAAGGCGATCTTAATCCCATCCACTTCGATAATATCGCGCTGCGCATCAGCTTGGTCGCCCAGATGAATCACCTTGCCGTTGACGCGCACGCGCCCCTGAGCGATGACTTCTTCGCAGGCTCGGCGCGAACCGAGGTTGGCCTGCGCCATTAATTTTTGTACACGTTCTTTCACAGGACAATCGTTATTCTACTCATTGAATCAGTGCTTACATTATAGGGAGATAATGCCGATTCGAGTAGGCGGAATTTAGATGCTTTAACTATTTCTGAGGGGTGGTCGCTTGAGATCAATGGCTTTTTTAAGATCCCATCTTATTTGTGCTGTTAATCCATCTAAATCTGGAAATATGAAGAAAGGATCAATTCCAAGTCTATCTAATTGCCACATTATTTTCTCTCTGTTTTCGTTTCTAATGATATATTTGTCAAGGTGTCTTATTCCTCCAGATAGTTGTGTATCTAAAGGTATGAAGGGACTTGTACCTTCAGGGAGTTTATGAACGGTAAAACACGCTTTTTGAGCAATAACACGAGGAGTATTAAAAGCAGGATAGTATGTAGTCGTATCGATAACCAGATCGTTTATATCATCTAACGTATGGTTTGTTATTGAGGTAGAGGCTATCCAAAGAGCGCTGTCGGTTGTTGCATCTAAATTTGAGGCGGCAAAATACAATGCAACTAATGGATTTTCTGTCCAATCCAATAAACGCGTTGGCATTCCATGGTGTTGAGCCACAGCTAACCATTCAACATTATTTTGTGGAATAGTTTTCAGAAAGGGTATTGATTGTTTTTTGAATCTATTTAATAAGACTTCCTCGAAATTTTTCCATTCTCCAAAGAGAACTGATTTTAAACGAAATAGAGATGGAACTAGAGGTTTGTTGCCATCCTCTTGACCTCTATAAAGAAAATTGCCTGAAATTGATGGTCTGTATTGAAGGTGAGATGTAAATTCATTTATGTCACTTATTTCTTTAATCGAAATATTTCGCGTAATATCCGAATCAGTCATCTAACATCCGCTCCTACATGAAGTTAAAGAAACATTCTTGGTAAAATAAAGTTCTTAACGATTTTCCTTTAGCTGCACCTGTTCGTGTACCCATTCCCGATGACGCGCCCAAACCTGTTCCCAGATGCGCTCAACGTCTGGCACACGCAGGCCGAATGCATCCATGAGCAGTTCTTGATAACGGATGAGGTTATCTATTGTTTCTTCCGTCACGCTGTCTGGCATCGTCCGCTTATAAACGGCTCCCCGCAGCGCGAGTAGACCCTCCGGTGCGAAACGCAAACAGACGGTGTTCTTGACGAAACCCGACTCCGGGGATGTTTGTAGATGATTGGATGACCCAGCGAAGTCGATCAATTGGTGCGGTTGCAAGTCGAAGTCGTACCCCATTCCGGTGTAATTATGAAACCACCAGCGGTCGCCCTTTTGCTCTAATTCGTAGTTGAACGTCCCTTGTCGGTAGCTGCCCACCGCCAGCGGAATAGGTTCGAGGATACCGTTGCCAAAGCCCACATCCGCCAGATACGGCTTGTCTAAATCGACACGCAAAATCAGGTGATCGCCTGCGCCCTCTGGAACCGGCTCGCTTTGTTCGCGCCCCACGAAGCTCGACAGCATGGTGACCTTAAAGCCCACTTCGCACAGTGCCCATGCCAGCAGGCCATTCATCTCGAAGCACCAGCCGCCACGTTTGTGGTTGACGATCTTGTCGTAAATAAGAGGTAATTCCACCGTCACAGGGCAGGCACGGTGAATATCGAGGTTTTCGTAAGGGATTGCCAGCAGGTGAGCCCGATGCAGCGCAGTTAACGTGGCTAAGTCGGGTGCCAGCGAACCGGTGTAGTTAATCCGTTTGAGGTATGCGTCAAGCTGCATGGTTTATTCGATGCCTCCGAACGTTTTATTCTCGCGTGTCTTTTGGATGAACTTATCCAGCCGCTTCTGAAATTCTTCCGGCTGTTTCCGCGCCCCGTCGATGTAACTGACACGGATGCGTTGGTACACAGGCGGGAATGATTGATAATTTGCCCACACAATCGGGTCTTGTTGCAGCGCAGCAATGATATCCGGCGGGAATTTATACGCATCCGGCGATAAATCTGGCAGTGTCGCGTGTCCGGCTTCCGTCATCAGTCCTTGCTCGATTAAACGTCTAGCCCGTTCGATATTGAGCTGCGTCCAATTGCTTTTCGGGCGGCGAGGGGTATAACGTTGTGCCGTGCGCTCGGTGTCGATCTTCTTCGTCAGACCGTCGATCCAACCGTAACACAGCGCTTCTTCTACCGCCTCTAGATAACCGATGGTTGCTTTTTCCGACTTCACAGAATATGTAATGAGCCAAATTTCGCGTGAAGTCGCGTGGTTATCGGCGAGCCACTGACGCCAATCGGCGCGTGTTGGCGCGTAAAAGGTCTCAGTAATATCCATCGGTGGTTAGCCTCGCGTGTTGTGGGCGGGTGCGTCACTTCCGGGGAACGACTCGAGTTCCGACTCTTCCAGCGGGTCAATTGGTTCTGGCTTGGGGCGCAGCGGTTCATCGAGCTTGATGTTTGCCAACTGCTCGTATACGCCCACCACGGCGCTGTTGTCGAGGTCGTGCTGCCCGTGCTGGAGCATGGTCGTGTATAACTGCTGGATAACGGCGGTCAACGGCATTGGGATGCCATACGTTTTGCCTGTATCGAGGCAGATACCGAGGTCTTTGTGCTGCATATGGGCTTTGAAGCCCGGCCCACGGTTGCCAGCGAACAGGCGCGGTGGCTTCACATCCAGCGTCCACATTTGCGCTGCGCCGCCCTTGATTGCCTCTACCACGCGGCTGGGGTCAACACCGGCTTTTTGTGCGGTAATCAGCGCCTCGCCGAGTGCGGCCATTTGTGCGCCGACGATAATCTGGTTGCAGACTTTAGCGATTTGCCCTGCGCCGCTGTCGCCCACTAGCACCCACGCTTTGCCCATCGACTGGAACAAGGGCACCGTTTTGTCGAACGCGGCTTGCGGCCCACCAACCATAATCGTTAGCGTACCGTTCTTCGCGCCCACATCGCCGCCGCTCACGGGTGCGTCTAATGCTGCGATACCCGCCGCGTCCAGCTTTTCGGCGAGCATGCGGGAGGTTTCCGGCTTGATGGTGCTGTTATCAATATAAACCAGCCCCTCATGCGCGCCTTCGATGATGCCGTTCGCGCCCAGCACGACCTTTTCCACATCGGGCGAGTCGGGCAGGTTGGTAAACACAAAATCGACCTGCTGCGCCACTTCCTTGGGCGATGAGGCGGCTTTTGCGCCTTCACTCACCAACTGCTCCACGATCTTCTGGCTGCGGTTGTGGACGACCAGTTCGTTTCCGGCTTTCATCAGGTTACGGACGATGGACGCGCCCATGATACCTAAACCGATATATCCGACTTTCGCCATGATGTTCTCCCTAAGAAATGAACGATATTAAAACCGTAGTCTCTAAGGATTTAATCTAAAGACTAACGAATATGGACTCGCGACTTAGTAACTTCTTGGATATAGCGAGTAATTGATATTTATTTCCTCCCTCGCTTGCGGGGGGAGGTGTCGCGTCAGCGACGGAGGGGGTCTAGATTGTGACTTTCGATAACCCACCTTATATCTTCTTACTGACTTGGAAGCGCAGCGGAATACCCACCATCAGCCGCGTTTGGGCTTGCAGCACTGGAATAGCCACCACGATCAAGGTCAATATTGGCAGCAGCGGGAAGCTGAGTAGGGTAAAGATGCGTTCCATAAACGTTTGCTTACGGGTACGCGGTGGACGGTTGATGACATCCTGATACCAGAACACGATGCCGAGTACCGACACCAGCACAAACGACACTTGCAGCAGCATGTAAGAGGGGTTGCCCAAGCCTTCTGCCAGCACTTCCGGCAGCAGAGTCGGGTTAAACAGGAATGGAAGCTGTGCCCCCGCCGTGATGATGACCCAGCCCGCGCCTGCCAGCAGGATGTCGTGCGCCACGCGGAACAGCAGCTTGAACGACACATTAATATCGACTTCCGGCTGTTCAAGCATCTTGGCGACGATATAGCCAACTTCCTTGCTGCCCCATGCATGGCGCAGTGACTGCTGGTAGCGGTTCTTGATGGCCTGCCACAGCGTATCGCCCGTGACCGCTGTTGCCGAGAAGGGCAGGAAGATGCGGTCGAGCATCACCGCGCCCTCCCGCGCAAAATACGACTTGATGAACATGTGCCACTCATCAGCGATCACATCACCATCCCAGTAGCCGCTGTTATCCAGCAGCTTCAGGCTGAGCGAGTAGGACGAGATCGGCATCGGTATCCACCACGGCGCGGCGAGGTAAGCCAGCTCGAATGCTGTTGAGTAGGCGTTGACGATCCGTAGCAGCGGGTTAATGTCCCAGATGTTAGTATGGTAGCGAATGGGCGCTTGCCAGAAGCGCAGGTGGCGTTCTGGCGTGATGGCGAATAGATAGGTTTGTGCGTAGAAATGGTCTTTGTGCCACAGCGTATCGGCATCCTGTGTGGTGACACAAATGTTGTCGATAGAATAACCAAGCTGGTCAACCAACTTGCGCTTGATCCACCGTGCCGCCCATGCCTCATTGGCCGATTTACACTGCATCTCGCCCGGTAAACCGCGGGGGTGTACGGCGAAATACAAATGCGCGAAGCACGGTTCATAATCCCGTATCAGGCGTTCGGCCTTTTCCACACAGCCATCTTCGCCAGCTTCCATCGCCAGCATCACCGTCATGCGCTGCTTCGCCTGATACTGTGCCGCTAAATTATCAAGCGTGGTACGCAAGATTTCATCAGGCTCTTTATAGTTGGGAATAATGACAACGTGGTGAACATCATCCCACGGCATGGTTTCATCTGTTGCTTCTTCTTGGTAGCGTGTGTACCAGTCGGTTTTTTCCCATGCGCGGATTTTACGCAAACCCATCACGTTGGCGATACCGGCGAATAAGAATCGCACCGCCGAGTAAAAACCCAGCAGCGCCGCCACCAGCAGTAACATGCGCGGGAAAGCGAGTGCGCTGGTGATGGCGAACAGGAGCGCTAACCATGCGAGGCATCCGGGGATACCGTCCAGTGCGCGTTCGGGAATGGCAGGGGGTGGCGTACCCGCCCATACGGAACGTCCGACACCGAGTTGTACGTTGTTGCGGCGACCACCATTTGATTGATAAGGCACAGTCTCATCCAAGCAGCTTACAGGTAGAACGGATCAAGCATAGCACAGGTCATAGGCGATTTGCATCTGACTTGTGTCGGATACACAAAATCTTAACCGGAGCGTTTGCTGCCCTTCATCCCTTTAAGCCCGCGTGCATCGACGAGATTAATCAGGTTTGTTTGGTA
>JAPUDW010000352.1:25855-45931 GCA_027492915.1 Bacteroidota bacterium
TTATTTTTGCGCTTTTCAGCTTGCACATCCCGCGCGATTTCCACCAGCTTATGCACCAATTCGCGTGGCGGCATCCCTTGCTCTTGCCACAGGTAAAATGCAATCGAACCGGGCATGGTGTTGATCTCGTTCAAAAAGACTTCGCCGCTTTCGGGTTTAACGAGGAAATCAATGCGTGCCGTACCTCGTCCTTCAATCGCACGGAAGCCTTGAATAGCGATTTCTTTAATTTTAACGGCGAGGTCGTCATCGAGCAGGGCAGGGATGATGCGTTCAGCACTTTTCATGCCTTCGTTGCCGCGTGTATATTTTTCCTCGAACGTCAGGAACGGCGCAGCGGATACCGGCTGCTCCAGCACCGAGGCTTGAATATCGTCATCGCCGCCGAGTACCGCGCAGTTGATCTCGGTGGCGTTTTCGACCGCTTGCTCGATCAACACCCGCCGGTCAAGGCTGATGGCGACTTCGATATGTGCCCGTAACAGGGTTTCGTCGTTGGCGCGGGCCACGCCGATGCTCGAACCGAGCGTGGCGGGTTTGACGAACACCGGATAATGCAGCTCATGGATGATGTGGCTGATGACCTTATCGGACGACTCCAGCCATTCGGCGCGGCTGAAGGATACGCCTTCCACAATCGGCACACCCTGTTGGCTCAAGACAATCTTGCTCATGATTTTGTCGTTGGCAATCGCCGAGGCCATTACCCCGCAGCCCACATACGCAATATCCGCCAGCTCGAACAACCCTTGCAGCGTACCATCCTCACCGTGCGACCCGTGTACCGCCGGAAAAATCACATCCAGCCGTTTGGTTTCAGCCTTTTCAAACCGTCCCGCTGTCGGGTTAATAATCAGGCCGTGGTGCTGTACACTGGGCGATAGAATGACACTTTGCACCCCTTTAAGGCTGACAATCTCATTCTTAAAATTCTTCAGTTCGAGCAGTGGTTCGCCTGTGAACCACTTGCCTTGACGGTCAATATAAATCGGTACGACCTCATAGCGTTCAGGGTCGAAAGCTTTCATAACTTGGTGTCCGGTGACAATCGACACATCATGCTCGACACTGCGTCCACCGAAGATGACACCCACAACTGTTTTACGATTTGCACTCATGCGTTGTGTTTCTCTTTGCGTTTAGACGAATCAATTGCAAAGTATTCTACCGTCTAAACTCTCCCAGCGGGATAGGCAATCCACTCGTGGATGCTGCACCTGCACTCCTATGCCGACTTATTTTCTCGGAGGGAATGATCTCAGACCATTCCCTCTGAAGATGATCTACTGAACAATCACCATCACACTACGACAAAAACACCAGATCAGAAGGTGATTTTTTCATCCGCAAGCTGTCGCCCTTGATCTCAAAAATGTCGCCCAGTCGCAAGAAATCTTGGTCGCTGATGACGAATACATACGGGTTCGCGCCCGCGAACAGCTTGTCCAGTTCGAAGCCGGTTGGTGGGGTAACATTCGCCGCGCCGCTGCGAAGTGCTGACCAATAAGCGTTCATTTGCGTAATTTGATAATGTCGCAGCACACGCCGGAACAGGTCGGGATACACCACATGTTCTTCGGTGATGCTGGCAATCGCCGCTAGCGTCACGCCGGTGGTCGAACGGTCGAGCTGCCAGATATTCGTTGGCGGTACTTCTGGTTTACTCGCCAGCTTCTTGGCGTTCTGCTGCGCTTCTTTCACCGCCGCATCGAGTTTCTTCCGCAGCTTCCCCGCCAGTGTCATGTAATACAGCGGGTAAATCATCCCCGACCGCAGTAATTCATAATTTGCGCTCGTATCCGCAATATCGGCAAGCTGCTCGGTCGAGACAATGGTGCCGTCAGGAATAGGGGTTTCGCCCCTGAACACCCATGAGATTGGTCTGCCGTTCTTCTCGATGTCGCCTGTTACAATAAACCCCGGCACGCCATCTTTACCTTGCTCCTTAACCACCGCTGTGGCGCTGCCAACCGTCATCCGCGCTTCGCTGATATACGAGCCGCGCGGCGAGTTGCGCCATTTTACCTCGGTAATACCCATGAATTTGAGGAAATATTCTGCCGCACCTTTTGCCATCGCCGCCGGTTGGCTCAGGCTCAGGTACGGTGGTTCTTTCAGTGTGGCGCTTGTCTTGCCCTTCAGGTCAGCCGGAACACTTGGCTTGGGCACGGCATAGTGCGTTTCGAGCGCATCCACCCCTTGTAAACGAAGTTGGATAACGCCCGTGTTGGTCGTAAAGTTCTGTTCGAATGTGTCCTTGAACTCGCTGTCGATAAGCTGCCAGAGCGCGGGGTTGGATGCCTTGAACTTAATCGAGTCACCGTCCGGCGAATGCCCGACCACATGGAAGATGCCTTTAATCAGCGTGTAATTCATATCAACTCTTTTCAGATGCTCTGTTCCAGACCATCGAAAAGTGTAACCAATATAGGGTTTTAGAGCCAGCTAGCCAGTCGTCAGCACACTGATTACATACACCATGAAGATTGCCACGCTGATTGCGATATTCAACGCATACCCCACTACAAACATCCGCAGTGCCGCCTTACCCGCGCCCATCGCCTTTTGCAAGTCACCGAACTGCGCCATTTCCATCACGAGCGCACCGGCCACCAAACCGATGACCGTACCGAGCAGAGGAATAGGTATAAGGAAGGTGCCGATAAACCCACCCGCAAAACTGCCGATTGAGGTGCGGCAGCCCATGCCGGTTGACTTCGCTCCCAGCAGCGGTCGCCAGTAATCCGCCGTCACGCACACCAGCATGAGCAGCGTCATAACCACGGCTGCCAGCGGCGTAATCCGCGTCCAACCTGTAAACACGCCGTAGACAATGGCGACCGCCCACGGCATCAGTGGCCCCGGCAGAATCGGCACGAATGCCAGCACCAGCGTAACCAGCATCATCGCCGTTGCCAGTATCAGAAGAAGGGTAGGGGAAAGTTCAAGCATAGGTGATTTTAATCTCAGTAATTAATCATCACACACTATACGCATTCACCTTCTCTTTCGGTGCGCTTAATCCAAATGCCGCACCACCAATCCGCATGTGAGCAGTCCGGTGAATAACACCACTTGCCCCGTAAAGGGTGTCAGCAGAACCAGTACCGGATGCACCAGCGCATCAAATTTGTTTTTGGCTATGAGATGTTCTTGGATGATACACAGGCTCACGATGTAAATCGCTCTCGGTATCACTGCTGTAAACCCCGCCGCGGTGCTTATCTTTCGGCGATTCCGTGGTGCAGCCCGACCGCTGCTTGCGCCAAACATGCTATAATGTTCTGCGATCATAGTAGTGAGGTTTCCAATATGTTCACCCTACAACTTGATGATGAGACAGCAGTGCGTTTACAGGCACTTGCTCGCCAGCAGAATCGGACTCCTAGTGAGGTGGTGCGTGACTTGTTAGAGGAAAATGACTCGACTGAACCGACAAATAACTGGGCGCTTAAAATGGCGCAAATGGCTGCTGAAGATAGAAGTGTTGAATGGAATGAGTCATCGGCTAATCTGTCTAACGACAGTCGTACTATTCTTGAAAATGAATTTGCGAATTACTTACTTTGGCGAATGGAAAGCAAGGACGAATGAACTTGATCTTATTCGACACCAGTTTTGTTGTCGCCTTTAATAATCCAAAGGATATTAATTATGCATCAGCATTTAAATTTCTGACGCAGGATAAGAGTGCTTTTTTGATTCCAGAAGTTGTTTTAACTGAGGCTGCATTCTTAATAGGTAGAGCTGGTGGGTTACCTGCGACAAGAGCATTTATGAATCGGCTGGTTGTGTCCGGCGCTGTTTTGCAGTCTGTTGAACTTAGAGACTTGAAACGTGCCGAAGAAATTATGGGTGCTTATCCTGAAGCGCGTCTTGATTTTGTCGATTGCTGTCTGATGGCACTCTCTGAGCATCTGAATATTACCCGTATCTGCACCTTTGATCGCCGCGACTTTTCAATCTTTCGCCCTAATCATTGCGAATACCTCGAACTCCTTCCTTAAACTCCCTCCTTTTTTTCTCTCTGGTTCAATTCCTCCGTATTCCTCTGCGACTTGGCGGTTCAAAATTCTCCTACTCCACAATCAAGCTCATGCATGTCATCGCCGCTTCGGCCTTCGTGAACTCGGACGCATCCACCGCGCACACCTTGTAACCGCGCTGCTCGATGATGTCGCCCGTTTGCGGATACTGGCTGCTCATCAGGATATGCCCGTTCGCCCGCACCACGTTCCCCGCGTTCGGCTCGTCCGCTGCAATCGCCACCTGTTCATAACCCTCAAACGCACTCGTATCTACCCACGCAGGGTTTAGCAAAATGGTGTGGTCATCCAGCGCCGTACACGCCGACTTCAGGTGCAAGCAGTCCTGCAGCGCCACCGTAGTCACGATATAGCCCAGCGGTTCCGCAATGCCTTTCAGCGCCTCAATCCCTGCCTCATTCGTGCGTGTGGATAAACTCACGAAGATCGCCTTACCCAGCCGCATCACATCGCCGCCCTCAATTGTCGCTGGCAAGGTAATATGTGCCAGTGGTCGGTACCGCGCAATCGCCGCCTCGTTGCGCAGCGGTTCCGCCCGCCGCGAGGCAATGCCCATCGGCGTAATAATCGCCACTTCATCGAGGATGATCGCTGTGTCCTCCACGAACACGCTGTCTGGCAGCGCCTCGGCAGGTGGCATGGTAATCACCTCTACGCCGCACGCCTCCAACGCCGCACAGTAATCCTGATGCTGTGCCAATGCTTTCGTGTAGTCAATCGAAACACGTTCGATGTACGTCAGTTCGCACCGCGCAATCGACTCGGCTGGTGTTCGTGTTATCGCAATCGTCATCTCTGTTCTTTCTCTCTGCTTTTGTCTTGAACTTGGCGTTCTGTGCGAAGCCTCCCCTTGTGGGATGGCGACTTGGCGGTTCGTTTCTCTTCGTATTCCTCTGCATTCAATATGTTTTGCTTTGGCTCCCTTCCCCTGTTACTACGGGGGAAGGGCTGGGGTTAGGGGTTGGCATGCACATACTCCCGCCACGAATACTGCGGCGCATACCCCAGCACCCGCTTCGCCTTGTCGATACTCAGTAGGGTAGTCGTATCGCCGATCTCGCCCCGCAGCTCCACGTTGGGGAAAATCTCCGCCATCAGTTCCTTATTCGGGCGTGTCATGCATGTATCCGCCGCCGCGATGATGTAATGGTCAGCGTTCGTCACCGCCGCTTCCAACCCCAGTCGGCAGGCTTGCGCCACATCCCGCGCATCCACGTACCCCCACAGGTTCCACTTCCGCAGCTTGGCATCCTTGTTGAACGCGGGGAATTTCTGGTAATCGTCCGGCTCCATAATGTTCGATATACGGAAGCCCACGAACGGGATACCCGTCCAACGGTTGAACTGCCGTGCCATTTCCTCGCCCAGCACTTTCGACAGGGCATAACTGCTTTCGGGGTACAGCGGGTGCGCTTCGTCAATCGGTGCGTAGGCCGGTTGTTCTTTGTCGAATGGCAATCCCAGCGTTGTCTCGCTCGATGCCCACACCACCCGCTTCAACCCCAGTTTTGCCGCTACGCTGAACACGTTGTAGGTACTCGCCATGTTGATGCGGAACGTAATCTCATCCGGCAGCAGTTCCGGCGCGGGGATCGCCGCCAGATGCACCACCGCTTCCGCACCTGCCAGCGCCTCAAACGTTTGTCCGAGGTCGGTCAAATCCGCTTTCAAAAAGCGGGTGATCGGCTCGCGCGAGGGCGCAACATCCACGTTCAGCACATTGTAGCCGTGCTCAATCAGATCACGCACCACTGCCCGCCCCGCCTTGCCACTGCCACCCGTAACGACGACGTTCTTCATGGTTGCACCCCCGCTAAATATATTTATGAACAAACAGATTTCAATGACACCTTATCTTACCGCATTTCAAACCATTTTCGAACTTGACCAAATAAAACATTTGTGCTAAATTTATATTTACTGCAAATAATAAGGTTACCGTTGTAGGGGCTGGATTTATCCAGTCCGCTTCCTGACTTCACTCTCGTTACCCATTTCGCAATCACCATCTTTGATTGCAGGCATATAAATACGGGGTCGCAAGATCAGTACACTGGGGTTGATTTTACTGTCACCTGTTGACTATCAACTGACTACTTTTGCAGCAAACATTGCGGCGGCACACCCTTCGCCACTTTTGCCGCAAAGTTAGCCGAGCTAGCCGCCGAATCTTCAAAACCTTGCCGATAATTGATTCCGAATTTGACGAATTTGCGACCGAGGGAAGTCCTTTAGGGCAGAATTTTGTGAATCAATAAGTTGTATTGCTTAACTGAAAACTGTCACCTGTTGACTATCGACTTACGAACTATACGTCTCCGGCAGATCGTTCAAGAACAACACCGTATCACCCGCTTTGAGGTTTGTCTGGTACCAGTCCACCGCCTCGGTTAATTTCTCGACCGTTTGCAGGTGTTCTGTGGGGAAACCAGCTTCACTCAATCCAGCCTTGATCGGTGCGGTTTGTGCCGCCCCCACAAGGATAATATCACTGGCGTACTTCGCCGCCTCGATGCCCAGTTTCTTGTTTTCAGTCTCGTGCATCGAACCCAGTTCCACCATTCCGGGGGTTATGAGTAGTCGCCGCCCATTCTGGTGTAGAGCCAGCGCCTTCAACGCGCTGACCACGCCGGTCGGGTTCGCGCTGTAGGCATCGTTGATAATCGTGATGCCCTGTGCAGTCGTCTGCCGTACCAACCGGCTCTCGGCTGGCTTGAGCGCCCGAACACGGAATGCCACATCGCGTAATTTCATGCCTTCGTGAACCGCTACCGCCGTAGCCAGTAGCACGTTCGTAACGTTGTGTTCACCGAGTAATGTGGTATCAAAAACCTCATGCTCACCTGTTTGCGTGTCCGTCACGGTGAACTTGAGGCCGTTCAATGACTCGCTGATCTCACTCGCGATGAACCGTGGGCCATCGGCTGGTACGTTTGCGGGGTCAAGTGTTCGGCTGACTGCTAACCGTGTTTTCGGATAGCCTCGCTCGTACATCTGCCGGACATGCGTGTTGTCCCAATTGAACACGCCCACGCCATCAGGAGGCAGTGCCTTAATAATCTCGTATTTCGCCGTTGCCACATTTTCGAGCGTCCCAAACCGCTCCAAATGCTGTGGCCCGACCTCAACCACAATGCTAATCGTCGGGTGCGTCAGCTCCGCAATCTGCTGGATTTCACCCTGAATATACGCGCCCATTTCGCAGATGAAATATTCGATGCTGTGGTCGTTCGCCATGTCGTTGTTGATCGCTAGAGTCACGCCCATCAACGTGTTATAACTTTTGGGTGTCGGGTAGGTCTTATACCGCCCGCTGAGGATATGTGCGAGGTAATTTTTAGTGGTCGTTTTCCCGTAGCTGCCGGTTATGCCCACCACTACGGGGTTAACGCCTGCCAGTACACCCCGTGCCTTATTGATAAACCGCCGCCGGAAGTAGGCTTCTACCGGCTGCATCGCCACATTCCCCGCGATTAAGATGAGTGGTGCGCTCAGGAAAAGTATCAAGCCCGCGAATGAATAGGCTGCAAGATGCAGTTCACCAATATCGGGTAACGGTAACCGACCGATGAGGACCAATAATACTGCCATCACGAAACCGCTAACCACAAACGCTGCGCCTAACATGCGCTTCGCCCGTGCGGTCGCCTTGAAACCCTTTTTAACTTCGCCCTCGTCGCTAGGCCACACGCCAATAACCGCTGTGATTGCCCCGATCAGCACCAGCATGAAGTTTCCGGGGGCTTCGCTCATCACCACGCCTAAAACGATACCCCCCACCCACGCGATAATCGTGCGTGTAGGCAGCCATCGTTCACGCCGTGCCAAACCCCACCGCAGGTAGCGCACGCTCATATATTCTTCGATCTGGTAGAAGCGTGCTTGCTTATAAACGCGGTAGCAGGTGCCAACCAACCAGATCAGGGCGATGATGAGAAATTCCATAGGTTCTTTGCTTTACTGCCGGTCAATAATGACGAACTTCTGGTCACGCTTGCCTTTACCGCCGCCGTTGTTATCGTCATTTACGCCCAGCACCCGTTCCAAAATGAGAGATATGATGCTCATCGCGATGCCGCCCACGAACGCCGGCCAAAATCCATCGATCTGTAGCCGCTCTGGAATCAGGCTGGCTGTTATCAAGAGCATCACGCCATTGATAACCAGCACGAACAAACCCAGCGAGAGGATAACCAGTGGGCAGGTGAGGAACGTAATAATTGGCTTGAGGATGGCGTTCAGAATCCCAAAGACGACCCCAATAATAATCAGCGTTGAAAGTGTGTCGTTAGGGATATTAATCCCCGGCACCAGTTCCGCCACCAGCGCGATACCAATCGCATAAATAATCACTCGCAGGATAAAGTTTCGCATGGTTTCCCCTTACTGCTTAAAGAAATGATCCATCACGCGCGCTGTGTCTGCCGTCCGTTCAAGGTAGCTGTAATGGCCTGCACCTTCCCACACCACCAATCCTGCATCGGGGATGGTTTGTTCGAGAAGCTGCCCCTGCCACAGAGGTGTGTCCTTGTCCTCGCTCCCCCAAAAAAGGATGGTGGATGGTTTCACCCGTTTTGCGTAGGGCAGTAAGTCCTCATTTACCACTTTGACAAGTGTTTCCCGCATCGTGCCTTTGGCCGCCTTATAATCGGCTGACCCGTAGCGCTCGCTGTACCATGTACGCAGTTGCTCGGCTTGGGGTTTCATGCCCACTGCTTTTAGGCTGTTTAACGCCAGTCGAGACACTTTGAATCGCCGGTTCCCGCTGTTGGAAGGCTTCGGTCGAACGCCTGCCAGATCAGCCAGTGTCATCTTGACGATGCGGTCGCTGTGTTCTGCGCCTAACACCAGCCCTAAACGCCCGCCGTGCGAATGCCCGAACAAATAGACCTTGTCGAGTTGATGTGTATCCAGATAGGCAATGACCCACTTCACATAATCATGCACCGACCAGCTAACCGTAGGTGCTTCCGTTTGCCCGAACCCCGGCAAATCCGGTACATAGCATTTGTAACCCAGTGGTATCAACTTCTCGGCTAGTGGTGTTATTAAGTCGCTGTGCGCTCCCCAACCGTGCAACATCACAATCGGTTTGCCTTCACCAAGGATAACCTCTGCCGTTTGCATACCCTGTATGGTCGTGAATGTAATTGCTGCTTGGCTCATAGGTTAGAACGAGGTTTAACTGAGATAGGTCGGGTAAACTTTATCGGTAGTTTATATCCGCAACTTGTATTCACTTTAAACTTGAAACTTGAGACTTGTAACTTACTCTTCATTCTTCTATCGCAATCTGCGCCCCCAGCCCTTGCAGTTTGGTCAGCACGCCAGCAAACGTCCGCTCGATCACCTGCGCGTTGTCGATAACAGACTCGCCATCAGCCACCAGCGCTGCGCCCAGCATTCCTAAGCCTGCCCGTACATCCGGCGTATCCATGTAAATGGCGTGTAGTGGGGTAGGCCCGACTACAATTGCACGGTGCGGATCACACAGTACGATTTGTGCGCCCATCGCCTTCAGCTTGTCCACAAACAACAGGCGGTTGTTGAACAGTTTCTCATGGATGAGTACCGTGCCCCGTGCCTGTGTCGCGATCAGCGTCGCAATCGCACTCAAGTCGGACGGGTAGGCCGGCCACGGTGAAGTCTCCACCGAGAGGTCAACATCTTCCTCACGGCTGGATAGCGTAAAGGCTTCATGTTTCGGCACATACATGAACTGCTCGTCTACCTCAATCTGGATGCCCAACTGACGGTACGTTTTGGCGATCATTTGCATATCTTGACGGTGCGTCCCATCGACCTGCACCCGTCCACCGCTTAACGCCGCGATAGCCGCCACGCTTGCCGCCTCAATATGGTCAACGCCGATGGTCGCCTCGCCGCCTTCCAATTCCGGTGGGGCAATAATTCGCAGGACGTTCGAGCCGATACCCTCGATATGGGCACCCATCTCGCACAGCAAATCAGCGAGTTCCTCGACATGCGGTTCGCAAGCCGCGTTGTGGATAATCGTTTCTTTGCCTAAGCGCGTCGCCAGCATCATCACCATGCCGGTCGCGGTGACACTGGTTTGCGGGAGGATAATCTCACGTTTCTCCCACGTTGCCGCCTTGCACTCCAATGCTCCCGGTGTCGTTACCACCTGAATACCAAGGTCATTGAGCGCTTCAAGGTGCGTCCGTATTCGGTTGAGTGGGAAGTCAATTTCGACACGGATATGCTGACGGCGTGTCAAAATAGGCGGTAGGAAAAGCATCATGCCGACTAATCCGCCGGTTTCTGCCAATGTTAGCGCCCGCCGTGTAATCTGCTCGGTTGTGATAACCAGCGTTTGGTCATCCTGCCACGTTAAATGTGCGCCCAGCTTTTCCGCCACAGCCATCATCGCTTGGATATTGGTGGTTCGCGGAACGTTGTGGAGCGTTACTGGTTTGTGGGTCATCAAGGCGGCCGCTAGCAAAGCCATCGCTGCATTGGTGTTACCTGCTGGTCGATAGCTGCCGTTGAGTGGTTTGCGACCCTCTACACGAATTCGCATTGCATCCTCACCTTTCCGAAGTGGGCGGGATTATAACAGGTTTGTTGACAACGGTTACAGGGTATACCCGGAATAGGAGAGGAAAAATCAAAAGAGCGCCATTCAACGTGCGCTCTTTTGGTTAGCAAGTCTATGTCAATTAATAAGCGCCACATTCGGCACGCGGTCATCGCCACCACGTTTGCGTTCACCAATCGGCTTCACAGGTGGGCATTCCCATGCCATCGGCTCGGTTTGTGACCGTTCCTCTTTGAATTTGGGCAGAATACCACAGGCGAAACACTTATCACGGCAGTCGACGCGCGTTTCACCCTTAATGCTCATCAGGTAATCGTCCTTCAAGAATTTCTTGTGGACGGCGGCATCAATATGATCCCACGGGAACACTTCGTCAATGCCGCGCTCGCGATGGGTATAAAATTCAGGTGTCAAACCCTCGTCAGTCATGGCTTGCAACCAGCGTTCGTGGTGGTGGAATTCCTGCCATGCATCAAACTTGCAGCCTGACTCCCACGCCCTTTGGATAACGCGCCCCATCCGGCGGTCAGCACGCGACATGATACCCTCAAATTGGCTGTCGTCGATGCTGTTCCAGCGTAGATGCAAACCATGTCCCTTGAGCTGGCGACTCAGCAGTTGCAGTTTTTGCCGTACTTGGTCGTGGTTATCCTGTGGAACCCATTGGAAAGGCGTGTGCGGCTTGGGAATGAAGGTACTGACGCCAACATTGACATTTGCCTTGCCGCCCATAATCTTTTGCCCCTCGCGCAGCACGGCTTTGCACAGGTTGACAATCGCTTGCACATCATCCAGTGATTCTTCGGGGTGGCCAATCATGAAGTACAGCTTGATCGTTCGCCAGCCGCGTGAATATACCGCTCGCGCAGCTTCCAGTACCTGCTCGTCTGGTACATATTTATTAATAATGTCCCGCATCTTTTCAGTGGCGGCTTCTGGCGCAAATGTGAATCCACCGCGCCGCGTATCGCCCAATTTATCTAGCAAATCCGCACTGGTACTTTCGATGCGTAGGCTGGGCAGGCTCAGGCTCAAACCAGAATCAGCATATTTCTCATGTACTGCGTCCGCTAGCTCATGCACGTACACATAATCCGACGACGACAGACTGAGCAAGCTGATTTCCTCAAAGCCGGTGCTGGTGATGATTTCCTGTATTGCCGCCATCACTTCATCCACGGTACGTTCACGTACAGGGCGCGTAATCATGCCGGCGTGGCAGAAACGGCAGCCGCGTGTGCAGCCGCGCATAATTTCAATCGGTGCGCGATTATGAACGGTATCAATATTGGGGATCAAGAACTTGGTAAATGGCTTCGGCAGGGTTGGTACGATGCGCTTGAGGACACGCTTGGGTGCTTCTGGAACATTTGGCGTTGACCCAATAACCACACCATTTTCGTCGTAGGTGATGTCATAGAAACGCGGGACATACATACCCTGTATCCGAGCAATCGCTCGTAGTTGGTCGAAGCGGCTTTGCCCACGCATTGCTTGCACGGTACGCGCGACTTCGATAATAATTTCTTCACCTTCACCAATTACGAAGGCGTCGATAAAATCCGCCATTGGTTCTGGGTTATAACAGGAGTGACCACCCGCAATCACCAGCGGAAAAGTCTCGTCGCGGTCTTGGCTGCGAACGGGCATTCCGGCCAAATCGAGCATATTCAGGACATTGGTGAATAACTGCTCATACGGTAGACTGATACCCAGCAGATCGAATTCACGGATCGAGCGTTTGTTTTCCAGCGAATACAGCGGGATACTTTCAGCACGCATCAGTTGTTCCATGTCGTCCCATACGCTGAATACGCGCTCTGCCAGCATATCGGTCTGTTTATTGATCTGTTCATACAGGATCATAATGCCCAGATTCGACATGCCAAGGTCATAAATATCAGGGAACGCCAGTGCCACTTTGAAATCGGTACTATCCCAATCCTTCACAATGCTGTTAAATTCACCACCGACATATCGTCCCGGTTTGGCAACTTTAAGTAGAATACGCTTTAGCTGTTGTTCGATTTTTTTGGGTTGCATACCGTAATTGCCTCATACTGTTTGTCATGTGCATTATAGCGAACAAAGGCTAAGGATAGGAATGGTTTGAACATGCGGAAAACTATTGCAGTATTGCTAACCTCATTTTCATTGGTCTTTGCTGCCGCTGCGCAAGATGCGCCCGTAGGAATTACCGCCGAAAATGTGAGCCAATTGCGCTCGGTTCAACATATCGACTTTGCTGATTTTACGGCTGATGCAGGGTCGGTCGAAAATGGGTGGTTCGCAATCGACCCGCTGGGTCAGCACGTTGCCGCCATGAACCGCACGGGGGATGTGGTGGTTTGGGATGACGCGGGGCAACTGGTTGATAAATACAGTATACCCGGTAGCGATGATTTGTTGAGCACGGTACAGGATATTGCTTTCCGTATTGACCATCCTCAAGTGGTGTCCGTACATATGGATGGGGCAGGCTATTATGTTGCCTACCGTAACTACGCGACCCATGAGTTGGAGTATTTCCAATTTACTTCCACTGATGTTCCGCTCCGCATATGGGACAGCGGGAATACATGGCTCGAAGTCTCGCCTGTCGATTATTTGCGCAACCGTTTTGTACGCGAACTGCTGCCACAGGATTCTGATACGCTGCGTACGAGCGTGGTATTAAACTCCACAGAATTTCGCGAACTGGATTCTGGTCCCGAACATGACCCCGATGCATTCTTTCGTATCGGGCGTATGCGCTTGCCGTATGCCATTACCGCTACGCAAGATTTTTTCATTAAACGTTGGAATTTGGAAACCGATGAGGTGACCGCCACAGCGCAATTGGCTGCGCTGCCGGGGGTAGGCCAGATCACACCTGACGGTCATTACTTCGCGTGGCGTGATTCTGAGTCGGTGTCAATTAATATGCTGGATTTTGAGACTGGTATTGATCAGGTGATAGCACCATTGGATGGTAGCTATATCCCCTATCTATTGCCAAATTCCACGGCTGATGTCATTATAGGTGTTAATGTAGATTTAAAGCCTGTGGTTGTTGCATGGGATGTGGCAACTGGTGAACGCATTGAGCTGGGTGAGTATCGTTCATGCAACCGCCAACCCGATATGGTGCGCCTAAGTGTTGATGATACAACCTTGGTGATCGGCTGTGATACTGGCCTCGATATATGGCGGGTCGGTACGAACTAAAATTTGATTATGAACCATTCTTTTTAAGATATTTTTTGCGAAGCCTTTTTATTGGTATTGTTTCGAATTAGGCTAAGTGGCTCATGCTGATGCTGAAATTGGATAGGATAATCGTCCTACTTAGGCGAGGTCGAACTGTGAGTCGTTAAGCCTTACGTTTACGTTTTTAACATTTCACCTATAATTAGACTTACAGTCAACCTTTAGAATTGAGTTTAAATTGACTACCTCAAAAAATACATCGGCCTCAAACTCAATAAGTAGTTCGGCAACAATCTGCGCATGTCCCTACTGCCAACGGCGCTTTGGCACGATGGAACAGCTTACTTTGCATGTGGTTACACGGCACACGCAAACGGGTAAAACTAAGAGCCAAGAACCAGCTGTTAGCGGGAAATAGAACCCACTGATAGAGTACGTTGATAGCGTAAATCGCGCTCGACAGGCGGGGCGAATTTGGGCTCGGTAATCCCCACCTGTTCGAGACAAAATGAGGCTGCAACAGCGGCCATTGCTCCGGCCTCAGCGAGCGTTTTCCCCTGTACTAGTCCTGCCAACAATCCACCACAATAGGTATTTCCCGCGCCAGTTTGGTCAACGATGTTGGTTGGTGTCACCGCTGGAATATGATGCCGCGACCCGTTTTGATCGGCTACAATCGAACCAGCCTCACCCATTCGCAGCGCCACCTGCCGCGCACCGTCAGCCAGCATCGCTGTTACCAAGTCGTCGGGAGTCAAATCACCGTAGATATGACGTGCTTCAATCAAGTTCGGTGACAGCACATCAATCTTACATTGGCTCAACAACTCGCGGATTGCCCGTGCATTTTCAGGAACCATGATTTGCTGAAGGGGTTCCCATAGCACAATTCCCTTGAGCATGTCTCGCCATGCTTGCATTTCCGCGACCCCTTGAAGCAGGTAGCAGCCGTGATGATCTGCATACGCTGCTGGAAAGTGTTCCGGTTGAGCGCCGCGTGTAAATGGTAGGATTTCCTTCACGCGGTAAAGTTCACGGCGTGTACCATCTTCTTCAAACAACTGCCATGCACGCATTTGTGGGATCGGTAGCTGTACGAGGCCGCGTGTATCCAAGTAGCTGTCGAGCAATGCTGCTGACTCGGCTGGCAACCCTTCACCGACTGTGGCGACGATACCGGGGTGTTCACCCCATAGGGCGGCACCCATCAACGCGTGGACAACCCCGCCGCCCAAACGTGCCATATAGGTTTGTCCTGTGGGCAGCACAATATCATCAATGAAGATCGAGCCGATACCGACAAGCCGTGGGGAAGCCGCCTGCATCGTGGTTAGTTCAACTGGCTGAGGGCTGCTGCAATCAAGCCGCCGACTCGCGCATTTGCGCGACGGGATTCGCCTTCGGTTAGCTCGGACACGCGGCTGAGTACGAACGGTGTTACCGCCTTGCCGTGTACGCCCTGCGCCGCTGCTTCCTCGGTCGCTTGTTGGATGGCCTTTTCGCCGATGTCGTTCGGGAGCGCGTCTGCTTCTGGTACCGGCACCGCGATTAACATGCCGTGTTTGGCCTCGATTTGGTGTAAAGCCGCGATAATCTGTGCCGCTTCCTCTACCGAGTTAATCCGCGCATCAACGGGTAAGCCGCTGCTGCGGGTATAAAAAGCAGGCAGTGTGTCTGTTTCGAAGCCGAGAACAGGCACCCCCTGCGTTTCCAGCACTTCAAGGGTGAGGGGTAGATCCAAGATGGATTTTGCACCAGAACTCACAACTGCGACCGGTGTGCGACCGAGTTCAATTAAATAAGCGGATACATCCTGTGGTGCGCCACGATGGACACCACCAATACCGCCGGTTGCAAACACGCGGATGCCGGCCATATGAGCGACGATCATCGTTCCTGCTACGGTGGTTGCTGCGTCTTCGCCCAAGCCAACAGCAATTGGTAGATCGCGGCGGCTGCACTTACGAATGCTCGAATAGGGCAGCGAGCCTAAGTATTCGACTTCGGCGGGTGAGATGCCGACGGTGATTTGACCTTTCAGGATGGCAATCGTCGCGGGTACGGCACCACTTTTGCGAACGGCGGCTTCCATCGCCAGTGCGGTTTCCACATTGGTGGGGTAGGGCAAACCGTGCGTAATGAGGGTTGATTCGAGCGCGACGACCGGTCTGTTGTCGGCCAGTGCAGCTTGTACTTCAGGGGAAATTTTTAGTGTTGCGTTCATGGTCTTATCTTTCTATCGCTCTGCGCGGTTAATCCGGGTCAATGTGAAGTTGGTAGCGGTGCATACTGACGACCGCATCGCCCAGACCCATTTCGGTTAAAATTTCTTGTGGACGGACGTTACCACGGTCGCCGACGGCTAAATGGGCCAGTAAATCGCCGTTGGAGTCAATACGCAAATCATACACCAGCGACCGTACATTGACGTCCACTTGTTTTCCTTTCACTTCTTTTTGTTTGTTCAGTGTGTCTGAACCGAGCAGCTTGTCAACCCGTGCTTGCAAATTCACCATGTCGATAGTGTCTTCGAAGTGGATGCGGTATTCGCTGCTGCGAACGCGCGGCGTAAGTGAAGCACTTCGGGGCGGAACTTCGTATATATTGTAGATACGCAGTCCGCCGGGGCTGGTAGCCTGAATACGGTCGGCTAATCCTTCGATTGCTATCGGTTCTCGCATCGACACGTCAAGGATTTCACACTCGCTTGAGATACCCAGCGGCAGGGCAGATGCTAAGGCAATGCGCGGTCGGGTATTAAAGCCCTGCGAGTACAGAATGGGCAGGTCAGCACGGCGCAGCACCCGCTCCCATGTTTTAGCGACATCGAGATTACTGGTATAGATCAGTGCATCGTGCTTGCCGAACTGGATATAGAGACGCTGTTTAATAGGAAGGTTGTCGTCCATGAACTGTCCTGCTGGATGTTGAGATTTGTGTCTGACACGGTTACAATCGACCCATGACTCACATTGGAGATGGTATGTCCACGTCACCTGCTCAACAGGAACATCTGCGTCAACACCGACGTGAAACCGTATTGTATATGATTGTACCGTTGGCTGTGACTGTCTTCATAGTCCTGCTTGGTGTCGTCATTATTTTGGTGCTGCCCCGTCAATCGCAGGTTAGCATACTTGCTGATTGGTTGATGACTGTCATGCTGCTGTGTCCAGCGCTGATTTGCACAACGGCTATTTGTTTAGGTTTGATCGTCGCAGTCGTCCTGATGAGCCGTGCGAACCGCGCTGCTGCTCGTCCGCTGCAACAACTCAACGAGATGAGCCAAAAAGTTGCTAACCAAACTACGAAGGCGGCAGCCTCGGTGAATGAGGTGACGATCAACGCGGCTTCTCGATTTGCTTTTCTTGACCGAATTTTGAATGTTTTTGATATGCCGGATAAGGATACGAAAGCAAACCCTCATGAATAATTTGTTATCGAACAACGAAACGGATTCGCGCCCGCAGCGCCTGCTGACCGGAGGGCTGCTCGGTGTCTTCTTCGGTTTGATCGCGGCTTACTTTTATTCCCGCGCCATTGAAGATGATGTGCGTCAAAATGGTGTACAGCGTAACCCGATTTCGACCGGCGAAATTATCGGGCTTGGCCTCGCATTGCTGGCACTGCTGCGTCAGGTGAGCGAAATGGGACGTTCGGCACCGAAGAAGAAGTAAACAAGCTAAATTTATCTTGAACGCTCGCAAATTGTGAATTGCGACCGAAACATATTTTCTATATAATTATTCGCCATATCTGACGAGTGATAGGAAATGCTTATGTGTGGTCGTTTTGTACTAGCCGCTAACCCGCAGATTGTCCAACAAGCCTTTGACTTGAGTGCTCCTCCGGCGCAGATGCAGCCGCGCTATAACATTGCCCCCACGCAGCCGGTGATGGTCATCACCAACGAGAACCCCAAAGAAGCAACCTACCACAAGTGGGGGCTTATTCCCTCGTGGGCGAAGGATATGTCGATGGCCGCGAAGATGATTAACGCGCGGTCGGAAAGTGCTGCCGATAAGCCGTCGTTCCGGTCGGCCTTTCGCCGCCGACGCTGCATCATCCCGACGGATGGCTTCTATGAATGGCAGGAAGAAGGGCCGGACAAAAAGACTCCTATGTTCGTTCATCGCCCTGACCGCGAGTTATACGGCATGGCGGGGTTGTGGGAAGTCTGGCATGATCCAGACGGTGGCGAACTGCGCACTTGTACCATTTTGACCACCGAGGCTAACCCGTTTATGCAGCAGTATCATCACCGGATGCCGGTTATCCTGCATAAAGAGGATTACGCGCTGTGGCTTTCACCGGATGAAGAACCGCTGCCGGTTTTGCAGGGGTTGATGAAAGCCTATGATGAAAACGGTTTACAAGCGTATCCGGTATCGAAGGCGGTCAATAAGGTTTCTAACGATTCTCCCGCGCTAATCGAGCCGTTTAACCAACAGTTCCTACTGTAAACTTCTACTAGGGCATTTGACCGCATTTAACCCCCAAATGCCCTAACGTCATCTTTTGATTCAAAAATTGCACAAATTGCATTACTTCTGCCGAAATGGCGGGCGACTCGCTCCCTCAGTTCCGCCGAATTGTCATTTTGGGCTGGCGGGAAGTTCGCTCATGGCCGCTGAAAATGCGCCAATTCAGCGGATTGCTCCCGTATGGCTGCCGCCGGTGCCGATTCGGCGGATGCAAGGGAGGTTCCCGCCGAAATGGCGAAAATAGTCATTAGTCTTTTGTCGATAGTCTTTAGAAAAATTGAATACCCCATAATCCGACCCGTTGTCGTCACAAGATTTTTTCATTTGGTGTGTGACCGCGATTTGAAGATGTTTTTGCGATGGATGACGCGGATGAGGCACGCCTCATCCCTACAATGTGAATTCAACACTTATTGGTATCCACTTCAGCAACTTACCATATGATCACTATTGGATCTATTTTAGCACAAAAATTCTGATTTGTGCGTTCGAATATTCAAACTTTGGAGGAATGCCCTGTTGGTGGTGGATGGTCGCCGTATTAGCGATTGAGGAAAATGAGCACCACGATGATGAGCGCGAGGATGGCGACTAATAAAAGCATATAGTTTGGCTGGCGAACCACAGGCTGCGGTGAATTGACCGTCTGCACGGTTGGTTTGATTCGTGCTAAAAAGCTGGCGACTGCTGTGGGCGTGATCGCCATATAATCGGCGACTTCATCTGCAAGCGTCTTGTCACGTTGATGACCGATGCCTGTGACGACTGGAATGGTTGAGCGGCAGATGGCCTCCGCGATCAGCAAACTGTCAAACGTCGCTAATTCGGCTGACCGCCCACCGCCGCGCGTCAAAACGATAACATCAACTTCACGACTTCTGCTGAATCGAGTGATTGCCTGTGCAATGACTTGCGGCGCTTGTTCGCCTGTTAAGCGCACATCGCTCAGTTTTACGGCAGCGAGGCCGCCTTCGCTGCGATAGGTATCTTCGAAGTCGTGTAGTGCATCACTATTTTTGCTGGTTACCAACCCAATTTTCGTTACGCTTGACGGCATCGGCTTTTTATCGCGCGGCCAAAGTCCTTTTTCGGTGAGTTGGGCGAGCAAATCTTGGTCAACCGTTTTGGATTGGTTGTCAAGAAGTCTTACCTGCGTCACGTCAATTTGGATTTGAGCTTTGGGTTCATAAACCCTGATTGAACCACAAACCTCAATATCTATGCCATTGCTAATGACGAAATTAGGGACGTGCTGCGATCTCAAGATGCAACTGATGGTGTAGTTATTATCCGTGAGATCAAAATAGACGTGACCCAAATGCGACTTGTAGAAGCGTGTCACATATCCACTCACTTTAAATGGATATGCTAGTGTTTCGACTTCCACCAACCCGCGAATGAGTGCATTCAAAGACGGAATACTGCGAGCTGGTGGTTCAGTTGGTAGAGACATGTTCTCACTTCAAAAGTCGGTTATTGCAGCAAATAAAACAAACGTTAACTACGATGTTTGGCGCGGCGTTCGAGTTCGGCTTTGAAGGGGTCTTCGCCCTTTTTAATCAGCACTTTGCGCGAACGTGCGCCCGCTTCCGCTTCGCCGATGATGCCGAGTTCTGCCATCAGGTCAACGATACGCGCGGCACGGGGATAACCTAAGCCCAGCTTGCGCTGAATGAGCGAGGCCGAGGCTTCGCCCTCATTAATCACCAATTCAATCGCTTGTTCAAGCATCGGGTCAGTTTCCGCCAGCACTTCACGGCGGGTCATGCCTTTTTCCCACGGGCCTGTCGTTAGAGCT